>NZ_JAXCHX010000007.1:0-123260 GCF_035984855.1 Arthrobacter sp. MP_M4 | reverse complement strand
CTCCCACGTCCTCGTCCTGGCTCAACCTCGTCGAGCGCTGGTTTCGAGAGCTGACGGACAAGGCCCTGCGCCGCGGCGCCTTTCATTCCGTGCCGAACCTCATCAACAAAATCGAAGAATACCTCGCCGCCCACAACACCGAACCCAAACCCCTGGTCTGGACCGCGACCGCAGACTCAATCCTCAAAAAAGTGGCCCGTGGCCGAGTCGCCCTTGAAACCATCAAACAAAACTGAGACAGACCACTAGTTGGCGCCGGCGGACGAGGCGTCCGGTGCGTGGCCTGCCGACTTCGCGGCGCGCAGCATCCGGTGCAGGCTCAGCAAAACCGATTCGACGGCACTCGGGGCACCCTCGGACAGGTCCTCGGCCGCGACCCGGGAGATGAAATCCTTCACCGCGGCGTCGGCAACTTCGACAAGTTCGGCCTGCCGTTGCGGTTCTTCCTCCTCGGCGGCACGCAGCACGTCACCCACCATCGTCATGGCGTTCGCGAGCGGCTCCGCATATTCCTCCGGTATCACAAACGGCGTGTCTTTGGCCCAGATGACGTCGGAGAGCACCTGGGTCACATCCTGGACGTGGAAGGTGATCTGCTCCAGATCCCGCAGGTTGCGGTAGTCCAGCGCAATGTCGCGGGGATGGAGCCGGCGGCGCGGATTGGCCCGCCGGCTGGCGTCGGCCTTTTCCACCGCCAGGCGCACAGTGCGGGCGGACGCCGCAAGCCCGTCAGACCGGCTGGACCAGTTCTCGTGTTCCGGGGGCCAGGATTCCTTGAGCGCCTTGGCCATGTCCCGGAGCTGCTGGGCGAGCGCCAGACGCAGTTCAGCGATGCTCAGCTCGGCGGCGCGGAAGTGCAACGGCGGGAACACCAAAAGGTTCACCGCGATACCCACCGTGACGCCGGCGCCCATCTGAAGGAGATAGCCGAAGGAGAACTGGTCCGGGTTGTGGCCGCCCACCAGCAGAACCAGGAGCGCCGCCGTAGGAATCCAGTCCCGGCCTGCGCCAATCTTTGGGAGGCCGGCCAGGACGACGCCGAAGGCCATGACGATCCCGACGGTCAGTGGGGTGGGACTGCCCAGGACGAACAGGACGAAGGCCAGCCCGATCCCGATTGCCAGCCCGCCGAGGGCCTGCACCCCCTGGCGCATGGAACCGGCGACGTTCTCGTACATGGCCACCAGTGCGCCCAGCGGTGCGTAGTAGGGGTAGTCAGCCGCGGAGCCCGGCATCAGCGGTGCAATCGCGAACGCAATTCCCGCGGCCAAGCCCGCCTTGATGGCCAGCTGCAGCCGGGGCCAGAGCAGCGCCGCGGAGACGTTGCCCGTCACGATCCGCCAGAGCCGCCGAGGCAGTGCGGGGCGGGTCGTCTGCGGTGCCTCGTCTGTAGTAGCCATTCGGCTCACCCTAGAGCCGCGGTGTTGCTGCTACAAGTGGACGAATCGCCGGGGACGGCAGAGGTGCACTCAGCCGGAGGCTGCGCAGGCCTTACGTACCGCCGCGGAAAGCCGTTGGGCTCTCCCCTCGGTGCGTCCTTCTTCGCTTCGCCGGGGCACGTAGCCGAAGCCGATCCCATAGCCGGGGTCGGCGTAGCCCAGGGCAGCGTTGGCGCCTTCATGGCCGAACGCAAGGTAGCTGCCGAAGTCCCGGCCCGGCTGCGGCTTCATGAAGACCACGGCGAAAGCGTTGTCCTTTCCGGAGCAGCGGTCCAGGCCCCACACCTGCTCCTCCGCCATCATTGCGATGGTGGCGGGAACCAGGAAAGCCGGCAGGCCGTCGACCCCGGTGGTGGCGGCGGCGTAGGCCCGTGCAAGTCCGTCCGCGGAGCCGATGCCGCCGGCGCTGCTCATCCCGCCGGCCCGGATCATGCGGTGGTTGGGAAGTTCCAGGATGTCGCTGACCGGCGCGTTGCTGGTCAGGCCGGCCAAGCTCAGCGGATCCAGCAATCCGGCGGCCGGGTCCTGGCTGTACAGGACCTCCCGGAAACGCGGTTCTTCCTCCGCGGGCAGGCCCAGGAAAAAGTCGATGCCGAAGGGCCGGCGGAGTCGGTCGTCGTAGAGTTCCTGCAGACTGCGCCCGGCGACCCGGCGGCAGAGCTCCTCCATCAGGATTCCCATCGTCAACGCGTGGTAGCCGAAGGCGCTGCCCGGCCGCCACAGCGGGGCGGCGGCGGCCACGCGGCGGGCCGCTTCCGGCGTCGGAAACTCCTCCAGCGCAAGGCCGCCGGCGATGCCGGGCACCCCGGCCTGGTGGGAGAGGGCTTGCCGGACGGTGAGCCGTTCCTTGCCGTGAACCCCGAACTCGGGCCAATACGATGCCACGGTGGCGTCCAGGTCCAGCACTCCGTCCTGAACCAGCACGGCGATGACCAAACCGGCGATGCCCTTGGAACATGAATATGTTCCCGTAATGTCGCCCGGGCCCAGTCCGGGGCCGCCACTGAGATCCAGGACTTTACTGCCGTGGCGGTACACGGCCAGCTGCGCACTGTACTGCCGGTCCAGAGCCAGGAAGGTGTCGAAGAGCTCGCGGACGGCGGCAAACTCCGGGGCGGCCGTTCCGACGGACAGCCCCGGGCCCGCCGCCGCGGCGTGTGGCGCGGGAGGAAGTTCCATGGCCCCACCCTAGCGCCCGCTTCCTCGGGACGCGCAGACCGGCCTGCGCATCGTGACGTTAGCTGGCGCCGTGTCCGGCGGCGACTTCCTCCCCGGGCCGCACCGGCCCGGGGGCTGTGCCGTTACCGAAGGGCCGCCCGCCGAGCGCTTCGCGGCCGTGGGCTGAGAGCCAGCCGCCCAGCTCCGGCCCCTTCGGCACGATGCCGGTGGGGTTGATGTCCTCGTGGACGATGTAATAGTGCTGCTTGATCTGCACGAAATCCGTCGTGTCCCCGAACCCGGGGGTTTGAAACAGGTCCCGGGCGTACGCCCACAGCGCGGGCATCTCACTAAGCTTTTGCCGGTTGCACTTGAAATGGCCGTGATAGACGGCGTCGAACCGGGCAAGCGTGGTGAACAGCCGCACGTCTGCCTCGGTGATGGTCTCGCCCACCAGATAGCGCTGCCCGGTGAGCAGCTCCTCAAGCCAGTCCAGGGCGGTCCAGAGCCGGTCATAGGCGGCGTCGTAAGCTTGTTGCGAGCCGGCGAAGCCGCAGCGGTAGACACCGTTGTTGACCTCGGTGAACACGCGCTTGTTGACGGCGTCGATTTCCCCGCGCAGGGCTACCGGGTACAGGTCCGGGGCGCCGCTCCGGTGGAACTCCGTCCAGTCTGTGGAGAAGTCCAGCGTCATTTGCGGGAAGTTGTTGGTCACCACCTTGCCGGTGGAGACCTCCACCATGGCTGGGACCGTGATGCCGCGGGGGTAGTCCGGAAAGCGGCGGAAATAGGCTTCCTGGATCCGTTCCATGCCCAGCACCGGGTCCTTGCCCCCCGGGTCCAGGTCAAACGTCCAAGAGCGGGCATCGTGGGTGGGGCCGGGCTGGCCGAGGGAAACGGCATCCTCCAGTCCCAGGAGCCGCCGCACGATGACGGTCCGGTTGGCCCACGGGCAGGCGCGTGCGGCAATCAGCCGGTAACGGCCCGGTTCCACCGGCCAGCCCGGCTCGCCATTGGCTCCGGCTGCACCGTCGCGGGTGATCCGGTCTTCGATGTAGTTGGTGTCGCGGCTGAACTCCTCGCCGCCGGTGACATAGGCACCCTTTGTGCTGAATCCCGGGTTCCGGGTCTGTTCTGCGCTCATGAGCCCAGCCTATGCCGGGGAGCCGCCGGCTCCGCGCAACGGTGCCCCCGGCAGGGACGCGAACGCCTGCCCCATCGGCTGCCAGGCAAACCACCAGGCAGCGCCGACGACGGCGGCGAACAGCAAGATCCACACCATAGCGGGGATGCCGCTGGCCCGGGACAGCAGGTGCGCGTCCGAGGTGCCCAGCCGGTCCCGGTGCCGCAGGTGCACATTGATCAGCTTGCCGAGGTCGCGGACAGCGGCGACCAGCAGCGCCAGGCCAAGCACGATCGTGACGTGGCCGTTGAACTCCGGCGGGACGAAGAGCACGAGCATCGCGGCGGCCAGTACCGCAGCGGCGGTAATGAGCAAACCCATGCCGTTACGGATGAACAGGAACGAGGCCAGCAGTATGAGTGTTCCGAGGGACATCGCCGCCGGACCCCAGCCGTTGAAGCCACTCCAAACCATGGCCGCGCCTACGACGGCCGGCACCGGGTAACCCCAGAACGTGGACCAGACTGCTGCGAGGGGGCGCCTGCTGTACGTGGTGGTGGTGCCGGAATGATCCAGGCTCAACCGGATGCCGCCGAGGCGTTGTCCTGTCATCAGGGCGGCGAAGGCGTGGCCGAGTTCATGGGTCACCGTTGCCAGGAGCCCGAAGTACCGCCAGGTGGCGCGCGGCAGCGAGAGGACGACGGCGAGCAGGACCACCAGCGCAAGTTCGGTGCCGGTGACGTGCGGGACGGGGGAGTGGGTGAACCCGGCGACAATGCGGCTCCACCAGGTTCCGAAGGCGTCGGTCATAAGGTGGTCCGCGGTTTCGTTCCGCCGGGGCCGCCAGGACCGGAACTGTGCCGGATGCAGAAGGGCGTCCAGGGCCTGGCTTCAAGCCGGCCTGGTGCAATCTGCTCACCGCACACGGCACAGATGCCATACGTGCCGGCGTCGATCCGTTCCAACGCTGCCTCGATCTGGATGAGGCCCTGCCGGCTTTGCTCCAGCAGGGCCGAGGCCTGGGACAACTCAAACGCGATGGTCGTGCCCTCGGGATCGTGTTCGTCATCGACGTTAGAGTCCTGCCGGGCGGCATTCACCGCGGTGATGTCCCGGCTGAGCGCGGGCAGGAGGGTGAGTTTCCGGCGGCGCTCCTCCTGGAGGAGAACCCGGAACCGTTCGACGTCGATCATAAGCTGCAAGGCTAGCGTGGACGGGGGAGCCGCTCCTAAAACTGCCGGGAGCCGGCAGCAGCGTCTAGAGTGGCCCCATGGTTGAGGGTATGCACGACAGCAATGGTTCCGATGCAACGGCACTGCTGAGGGAACTCGCGCAGGCCCACGGGGTGGGAATTTCCTATTGGGGCTGGGACGGCGTCGAACGTTCAGTCGCAGATCTTACGCTCCGCAGCGTTCTCGGCGCGCTGGGCATCCCGGCGGGTGACGCGGATGAGATGGAGCGCTCGCTGGCTGAGGCCAGGCTGGCGCCGTGGCGGCGGCTGCTGCCGCCGGTCGCCGTCGCCCGCGAAGGGCAGGAGCTGTTAGTCAACGTGCATGTACCGCACGGCGGCGCCGTGCGGGTCTGGATCACTGCAGAGGACGGCAGCAGCTACGAGCTCAGCCAGCGGGAGAACTGGGAGGCTCCGGTGGACCTGGACGGCGTCCTCACCGGCCGGGCCACCTTCGCGGTCCCTGACGTGGTTCCGCTCGGCTGGCACACCCTGCTGGCGGATAACGAGGGAACGGTGGCGCAGTGCCCGCTTGTTGTCACCCCGCAAAGCCTCAGTACCACCCGGGCGCTCGCCGGCCGGCGGAACTGGGGGCTGACCGCGCAGCTTTATTCCGTGCGGTCCTCCCGCTCGTGGGGGATTGGCGACTTCACGGACCTGGCTGACCTCGCCGCCATGACGGGGCAGGAGGGCGCGGGGTTTCTGCTGGTCAACCCCATGCACGCCGCCGAACCCCGGCCACCGGTCGAGGATTCGCCGTACCTGCCGACCACCCGGCGGTTCTTTAACCCCCTCTACCTCCGGGTCGAGGAAATCCCTGAGTACGGTTATCTCGACTCGAAGGGCCGGGCCGAGGTGGCACGGCTGGCCCACGTCCAGCACGCAGCGAACCACAGCGCCGGCCTGTTGGACCGGAACGGAAGTTTCGGCGCGAAACTGGCAGCGCTCGAGCTGGTGTTCGCTGTGCCGCGGGGCCCCGCCCGTGACCTCCAGTTTGCGGACTTCCGCACCGGCCAGGGCCAGGGACTCGACGACTACGCGCTCTGGTGCGCACTCGCCGAGAAGCTGCCCCCGGGCGCCCGGCAATGGGCTGCGGAAGCCTCCGGCCCCGACACCGCCTACTGCAAGGAGCAGCGGACGCTGCTGGCAGGCCGGATTGAGTTCCACCGCTGGCTGCAGTGGCTCTGCGACGTCCAGCTGGAGGACGCCCAGCGTACGGCCCGCCAGGCGGGCATGGAGATCGGCGTCATCCACGATCTGGCGGTGGGGGTTAAGCGCGGCGGCTCGGACGACTGGTCGTTGGCAGGGGTGCTCGCCAGGGACGTCACCGTCGGGGCGCCGCCGGACATGTTCAACCAGCAGGGACAGGACTGGACCCAGCCGCCCTGGCATCCGGGGCGGCTCGCGGAATCGGGGTATGCCGCGTACCGGGACATGCTCAGGACCGTGCTGCGCCATGCGGGCGGCATCCGGGTGGACCACATCCTGGGGTTGTTCCGGCTGTGGTGGATTCCGGCCGGCGCCGGGCCGGAGCACGGCACCTACGTCTACTACGACCACGAGGCGCTGATCGGCATCCTGGCTCTGGAAGCACAGCGCGCCGGCGCGATCGTCATCGGCGAGGACCTGGGCGTGTTCGAGCCGTGGGTCAGGGACTACCTGGCCGAACGCGGAATCTTCGGCACCTCGATCCTGTGGTTCGAGCACGACGCCGACGGCCCGATTCCGCCGGAACAGTACCGGCAGCAATGCCTGACCAGCGTCAATACCCATGATTTGCCCCCGACGGCCGGGTACCTGGCCGGTGAGCACGTCACCCTCCGGGAATCGTTGGGCCTGCTGCAGCGGCCAGTGGAGGAGGAACGGGCCGAAGCCGCCGCCGAGCAGGAGGAAGTGCTGCGCCTGGTGCGGGACCGTGGGCTGCTGCCTGAGCCGGGCCGCGGGGATGTGCAGGGCACTGTCGAGGCTTTGTATGCGTTCACCGCGCTGGCGCCCTCGTCCCTGCTCGGCGTCGCCCTCGTCGACGCGGTGGGCGAAACCCGCACGCAGAACCAGCCCGGAACCAGCACGCAGTATCCCAACTGGCGGGTGCCGCTGGCCGGGCCCCGGGGGCCGGTCCTGTTGGACACACTGCCGACCGATAGCGGTTTCCGTTCCCTGGTGGGCACCATCCGGTCCGCGCTGCGTCCGGGCAACGAGGGCAGCGGTGCCGGCCGGCCATAGCCGGGGTCGAAAGCGGGTATGCGCTCATCATGCCTGACGGCCGGTGGAAATGGCCGGAGCCGGGCACGGGGGGCGGCTGACCTGCAGCCCGCCGGCCGGACCCGGGTTTCCGGCGGGCGTTCGGGCTGAAAGTACGAAGTGTGGTGAAAGACAAACTGAGCCTGCCGATGAAGATCATCGGCAGGCTCAGCGTGTTGGGTGGTTCTGATGAGAACTACGGCTCCAGCACACTCTTGGGCAGGTGGTGGACTGTGACTGCTCCGATGGGTGTGAACGGATGGAGCGGGTCCGGGACCGAAGATCCGGTGGGACCACCGAGCCGGGAGTTCCCGACGGCACTCAGCACGGCGTAGGCGTCGCCGCGTTGCCAGCCGTGGTCCGTGACAAGGAAGTCAAACATGTCCTCGTAACCGCGGGTGATACTTTCCTGGACGGGGTCGCCCAGGCCGACGAATATCCATTCCTCTGGAGTCTCGATTCGCGGGGCGCGCAGATTCATCGCTTTTGCCAGTTCGACGCTGATGATGGCGGTTCCCTCGGCTTCGATGGCCACAAAAGAAGACTCCCCTTCCGCCATCAGGGCGTGGATGTCCCCGATGGAGAGATAGGCGCCGTTCACCATGACGGGAAGGTGAACCTTTGAGCCCGGCCGGCACCCGGTGAGGTCCATGTTGCCGCCGCCGGAGAAACTTGGCATGACCGTGGAGTTTCCGCCCCCGGCCGGGGCCGTGCCGATGCAGCCGATCATGGGCTTGGCGTCGAATATGTGCCTGTCGGTGACGTGCACGCCGGCTGCGTCGATGGGGATCCGACGGGTGAACATCTCCGTACCCATCACCTGGCTCAGGGCTCCGGTCCCCGGCAGGCTGACCGACCAGCCAAAATCCTTGAGGAGGATCTCGTGAATGGTGACGATCAAAGCGTCGCCCGGCTCCGCTCCTTCCACGAAGACCGGCCCGGTGACCGGGTTGATACCAACGCTGAGCCGGTCAAGGTCGTGGTGTTCGTGGAGTTCCGCGTAAACAGCGTCGCTTGTTTCGAAGGCGATGCGCTCCCCGGTTCCGGGAGCGATTCTCAGCGCAGGTTCCTCGCCCGAGGAGAAGGAAAACTTCCCGTGCGATTTGTCGAGGAAGTACTCGGCGGTAGTCACAGCTGCGGCTCCGTTCCGCTGAGTGCCGGCTCCGGGTTGCTGCTGCCGTCATCCGTCAGGTTCGTCGTCCGGCCGGTGAACTTGTAGTAGGCGAAGACCGCAGCGCCGACTACAAGCCAGATCGCGCCTCCGATTTTCGCCTCTGGCGCTGCATTGAGCAGGACATAGCCAATGATCAGGAAGCCGAGGATGGGCACCACGAGATGCAACAGGTAGTTTGTCGATTTTTTCCGCACCACGTAGTGAACGATTACCGAGAGGTGCAGGAGCATGAACCCGAAGAGTGCGCCGAAGTTCACGAGAGCGGAAATGACGTCGATTTGTCCCACAAAGAACAGGACGAGGACCGCGGAAACGGCTGAGACCAGAATGATGGCATTCCGGGGCACCTGGCGGTTGTCGATCCGGGACAGGAACTTCGGCAGCTGGCGGTCCCGGCTCATCGAGTACAAAAGCCGGGAGGTGGCGGCCTGCGCGGCCATGGCATTTGCAACCCCGATCGCAAGCACATTCACGACGAAAAAGGCTGTCATCCAGCCCGTGCTTGAGGCGGCCTCAACGATGGTGAAGAACGCATTGCCTACCTCATCGTCATTGAATGAGGCCCGTCCGGCTGCCAGTGCACTCGCGAGCCAGGTCTGCACGATGAACAGGAAAGCAACGAGGAAGAGGGCCAGGATCATGGCCCGGCCAGCGGCATTACGGCCGCCGGTCGCTTCCTCTGACATGGTGGAAATGCCGTCAAATCCGAGGAAGCTCAACACTGCGATCGAGAGCGCCGAGGCGATCAGGGGTCCTGTTACTTTGCTTGCGTCCCAAATCGGGTTCATCGTCAGTTCAGCACCCGGCACGGTGTGCGTTGCCAGGGCGTTGATGGCGATGACGACGAAGATCACCACAAAGATGAGTTCAATCGCGAGGAAGATCCGGTTCATTCGCTTGATCGAGCTGATTCCGAGCAGATTGATGGCGGTGTTGACCGCTACGAAGATCAGCGCCCACAACCAGCGCGGCGACTCGGGGAAGATCCCCACCATCGACTCAGCCGCGAACACATACAGCAAAGTAGGGACGAGGAGATAGTCCAGCAGGATTGCCCAGCCGGCGAAGAACCCGGCCGTGGGATGGATCCCCCGGCCCACGTAGGAGAACACCGAGCCTGCGAGCGGAATGGACTTTGCCATCTGCTGGTACGCCAGGGCAGTGAAGATCATGGCCACTAGGCCGATGAGATAAACGAGCGGGACCATGCCTCCCGCCGCGTTGTACACGACGCCGAAGATCGCCCAGGGCGCGATGGGCACCATGAAAACGAGCCCGTAGACGAGCAGATCCGTGGTGGAAACGGAACGTTTCAGCTCCTGTTTGTAGCCGAAGGCCTCGAGTTGCTGTTGGGGACTGAGCTCGGGGGAGCTGGTGGAATTTGCCATCGGGATCTTTCTGCGAGGGGTTGGTTGTGGTGCTAGGGGTGGTCGTGGCGGGCCAGATGGTCGGCGATGACGGCCCGGAAAGCCTCGGGCTGTTCGAGGTGTGAGCAGTGGCTGGCCCCGGGAAAGACATGACTGGCGGCATCGGGAATATTGGCGACGAAGGGTGCCCAGGTAGCGGGGGCCGCCTCGTCGTATTCGCCGGCGACTACCAGGGTGGGGGCCGTGACCCGGTGCAGTTGTTCGATGATGGTCCAGTTGCGCAGCGTCCCGATTACATGGAACTCGTTAGGGCCGTTCATCGTGTGGTACACCGTGGGCTCGGCTTCCATCTGGGCTTCACTCTCATCCAGGTCACTGGGAAAAGGCGTGAGACGGCAGACATGGCGCTCGTAGAAGGCCCGGGTCGCGGCAACGTACTCCGGGTCCGTTACCGTGCCGGCGTGCTCATGGCGCACCAGCGCATCCTGGGTCTCCCGGGGCAACTGGCCCCTGAGATCAGCTGCGGCCTCCGCCCACAGCTCCATTGAGGCAGGTGAGTTGCAGATGGAGAGACTCGCCAGCCCCGGTGGCCGGCGCACCGCAATTTCCGCCCCCAGCATCCCGCCCCAGGACTGTCCCAGGATGTGGAAGTCACCGATCCGGAAGTGGGCGAGGAGATTATGGAACTCTTCAACAAACAACCGGGGAACCCAAAAGTCGGCGGGAGCCTGCGGCAGATGTGTACTGTTTCCGCAACCCAGCTGGTCATAGAGGATGACCGTGCGGCCGGTATCCGTCAGCTCCGCCAGGTTCTTCAGATAGTTGTGGGCCATGCCCGGGCCTCCGTGAAGCACGATGAGGGGGAGCGCGCCGGGCACGGGGACGTCCGGGGCAAACAGTGCGGCCCACGTCTCCCAATCGCGGAATGGAATTCTGTGGGTAGTGAGTGTGGTCACACGGGATCCTTCAGTCGACGGTGAGGATCATCTTCGCCCATAAATGGTCTGATTCCAAGACCTTTAAGAAATTTCGATAGGTTGGTTCCATGGGCAAGAGCAAAGACGACGGTCCGGAAGGGGCGCTGGGCGTGCCGTTGGCCGCCATGTCCCGGGCGGATGAAATCACCGACCGGCTAATCACGGCAATCGCCGTGGGGGAGTATCTGCCGGGTGCGCGCCTGCCCTCGGAACGGGACCTGGCGAAGTCCTTGCAGGTGGGCCGGATGACGGTGCGTGCGGCCCTCGGCCGGTTGGTTGACCAGGGTCTGCTGTCCACCCAGCGCGGGCGCGCGGGCGGCTCGTTCGTCCGGGAACAGTGGACGACGGCGTCCAGTGCATCGGTGCACAGGACGCTTTCGACGCGCTGGGAATCCTTGCGCGACACCTGCGAGGCCATGGTCCATTTACACGGGACGATCGCCCGGGCAGCGGCGGAGAACCGGACGGATGCTGATGCTGCTGTTCTCCGGGAGCGGTTGGAAGCTTACCGGGCGGCAGACTCGGGCAGCGCCTCGCAAAAGGCCGATGAGCGGCTGCATATGGCGATTGCCGAAGCGGCCCACAATGTGACCTTGCCACGGATCCTTCTGGAGCTCGAGGCCCAGATCGGGCTCGCCGCCCCCGCCCATCTCTGGGGCTTTCCCGAGGGGATGCGCGAGATGGAGCTTCGCGCCCTGGCTGATCATGAACGGCTCGTCGACGCCATCTGCCTGCAGCGCCCGGCAGAAGCCGGATCGATCGGCCTGACGCATGCACGGATCGATATCGAGCTCCTGGAGGCGGCGCTGAACAGAGCCCGCGCAGGCGGAGTCTCCTGACTCAGGCGGACAGGTCACGGACCGAATTCGACGCGTTCGAAGGCGTCCCGGACAAGATGTTCGAAAGGACAAAACCCAGCAGTTGACATTGCCTCACGGCCACCCATGGGGCGGCATGCAGGCTGGGTTCGATGGCCTGTTTATCAAACTGACAATAACTCTGCTACCCTATTATTATCAGATTGATAATAATGAAGGGAACATCATGAATGCCCTGTTGAACTGGATGAACTCCGCAGCGATTCCCAACCTCCTCGGCAACCCCGTGAGCTGGATCGAACTCATTGGCTTCGTCACCGGCGCCGCATGCGTCTTCGGGGTGGCCCGGCAGAAAGTGTGGAATTGGCCCGTCGGCATTCTGAACAACCTGGCATTCATCATCCTGTTCCTGGGCGCCGGCCTGTACGGTGACACGGCGCTGCAGGTGGTTTTCGGCGTCGTCGGCGCCTACGGCTGGTTCAACTGGGCCCGCGGCAACAAGGACACTGCGGGCAGAGACGACCTGCGGATCCGGGACGCCAGCCGCGCGGAAGCCATCTGGGGGGTCACAGCCGCCCTGGCCGCCACCGGCGTCGTCGGCGCCGTCCTGGCCGCTGAAACCAACTCCACCGTCCCCTGGCCGGACGCCTTTGTCCTGGCAGCATCCCTTGTCGCCACCTACGGGCAAGCCAAGAAGATCCTCCAGCACTGGTACGTCTGGATCGTCGTCGACCTCGTCTCCATTCCGCTGTACCTCACCAAGGACCTGACGTTGACCGCAATCCTGTACGTCGGCTTTCTTGCCCTCTGCGTCTACGGGCTCTTCGACTGGAAGCGCACCCGCCGGATTTTGACAACGACAACCGTCACGCCCGGGACCTCCTCCAACCAATCCGTTACTGCAGGTGCCTGAGATGTTCAAGAACGCCATGGTCATCGGAAAGTTTTACCCGCCCCACGCCGGTCACACCCATTTGATCCGTACCGCAGCCGGACAGTCCGAACACCTCTCCGTCCTGGTCCTGGGTAACCGCTTTGAATCCGTCACGGTCGCGGACCGCACCAAGTGGCTCCAGGAGGAGTTCGCCGGCGCCGAGGGGGTGCAGATCCTGGGGATGCGCAATGACTGCCCGGAGGACTACTTCTCCGCCGAGATCTGGAAGGCCCAGACCGAACTGATGCGCCTGGCCCTCAAGAGCCGCGGGGTGACCGGTATCGATGCAGTCTTCACCTCCGAGGACTATGGAGGCCAGCTGGCCAAGGCCTTCGACGCCGAGCACGTCCTGGTTGACCTGTCCCGGGCCACGTACCCGATCAGCGGAACCTTGTGCCGCGAAGACCCCGGATCCGCATGGCCCTGCATCATCGCTCCCGCCCGCCAGAAACTGGCGACCCGCATCATCGTCGTCGGCGCGGAATCAACCGGCACCACCACCCTCACCGGCCAGCTCATGGAGCACTACCGGCAACAATTCCCGCGGCTTGCCGGCGTCCCTGAATACGGCCGGCAGTACACTTACGACAAATTCGAGGCCCTCCGCGCCGGGAAGCCCGAGGCCGTGCTGGCTGACATGGTCTGGACGTCCGAGGACTTCGCCCGCATCGGAGCCCGGCAAAACGAACTTGAGAACAACGCCGCCGACGCCAGCCCCCTGGTCATCGCCGATACCGATGCCCTGGCCACCACGCTGTGGGAGCGGTATTACCTCGGGGAAGGCAGCTTTGGCTCCTACAACGCTGCAGACCACCTCCCACCCCGGGATCTCTACCTGATCACCGACCACGTCGAGGTGCCCTTCGAAGACGACGGCTGGAGGGAGGGCGAGCACCGCCGTGCCGACATGACAGAGTGGTTCAAGGAAACGCTCACGGAAGAAGGCCATTCCTGGATCCTGCTGACCGGAGACGAAAGCACCCGTGCCAAGACGGCCATCCAGATAACTGACCTTGTGCTGGCCCAGCGCAGCAGCTTCACCTCCCCGCCCTGGTCCCGCCGCACCGTCGTTGAAGAAGCAAGCGCATGAGCCGCGATGCGGGCAGCGAGAAGCAATTCCTCAGCACCTACCAGCCCGGCGACTACCCCTCGGTCGCCCTGACAGCGGACCTGGTGGTGCTTGCCGTCGCCGGCGGGAAACTGCACACGGCGCTGGTGCACCGCGGAGGGCACCCCTTCAAGGGCACCCTGGCGCTGCCCGGAGGTTTCGTCGGTCCGCAGGAATCCGCGGAGCAGGCGGCCCACCGGGAGCTGGCAGAAGAAACGGGTCTCGAAGTCCGGCAACTGCCGGTGCACCTGGAGCAGCTGGCCACCTACAGCGCCCCGGACCGGGATCCGCGCATGCGGGTCGTTTCCGTCGCACACTTGGCCCTGCTGGCAACGGACGGCCAGCAATTACCGGCGATGATGGCCGGTACCGATGCCGTGGCCGCCGAATGGCACCCCGTGCATGAAGTCCTCAAGCAGCCGCTGGCGTTCGATCACGCGATCATCCTCCGCGACGGGCTGGACCGGCTGGCGGGAAAAATGGAATACACCACCATCGCTGCCCGGCTGGTGCCGAAGGAGTTCACCATGACGGCACTGCGCGCCGTCTACGACGCGGTCTGGAACACCACGATGTCCGCCGGCAATTTCACCCGCAAGATGCTTCCCCAACTGGAAGACTCCGGCCGGAAGTCCAGATCCGCTACAGGAGCCCCGGCTGCCCTGTTCACCGCCAGTGACAGGCACATCCATCCTCCGCTGACCAGGCCGAGGCAGGGCTAACCCGGACGCAGTGGGGCTTGCATCTTCCTGGTGCCCGGGCGGCGCCGGCTCTCATTCATCTCGGCATCGTACCGGGCCCTGTACGGCCCTACCGGGACGGCGAGTGACGGCTTATCGTGGTCCTGACACAGGCCGAAGGAAAGGGGCGACGATGTTCACCCTGCAGATCAGCTATCCGGTCCGGGACTACGAGATGTTCAAGAAAGTATTCGACATTGATCCCGCGGGCCGTGCCGCCTCCGGGGCCCGGTCTGTCCGGCTGCTCCGGGATGTCGACGATCACAACAGCGTAGTCGTGCATCTTGACTATGAATCCAAAGACGCTGCGAGCGCCTTCCTGGCACGCCTCCGCGGTCAGGTGTGGGAAAAGCCCGAGGTAATGGCGGATCTGATGACAGCGTCGCCAACAGCGAAGATTTTTGAGGGGATGGCCCGCGAGGGTCAGGGTTCGCTGACCGGCTAGGTCCACCAAGTGCAGAGGACGGGCCGGGGGTCTTCCGGGGTCCCGGGTGGTGAACAGGCTGCCCGCGCGGCCGGCTTTTGTCTCTTGGCGGGCACGAGTCCGGGCCGGCAGGCCACCCTGAACCCGTCACCGGGATCTGGCCGCAGGCCGGGAAATCAGAAGGAAGAAAGCACTCATCGGTGTGAAAAGCGGTGCCGGAGGCCGGACCGGTAGGAGGCCGTAGGTAATGTCGCAGCCATCGCGCGGCGGCGTGGGTCCGATCGCATACAGCCGGTCACTGATGGACTGGTCCGGTTTGGCGGCGGCAACGCGGATCCGGGGGGTGGGGTTGGTGCGTTGTCGGGTCGGGCGTACGGCCGGGTTTGCGGAACTGAAACCGGCCCCTTCAGCGCGCCGCGAGCGCCCGGAATTCCTCGATGAGCTCCGGGTTCTCGCACGCACGGGTGAACGCCTCGATGCGTATCTCGATCTCCTTGCCCAACAGCCAGGCGCCGATCGGCTCTGCGATGGGACGCAACCAGGCCGGGCGGCAAGTGAACGTATATTTCCAGACAGCGCGGGTTCCGCTGCCGTCCGGAGCGAAGCGCCACCCACCGCCGAACTTCTCAAAAAACCAGGGCCCGGCAACCATGGTCATGCCGACATTCTTCGGGGGCCTGAAGGAAACGTATTCACTGACCATGACCAGGCCCATGCGGGACACGGTCCGGGTGCGGACGCCTTTGCCGGCGGCGGGTGCGCCGTCGAGCCAGCCCTGCGCTGAGATGAACGGGTCCCATTTGAGCCGGAAGTCTCCGGTGGACTGGGATAGCGCAAAAGCAGTCTCGGGGTCGAGGCGGATAAATCGTTCGGCGCGGACCTGTGGCATGGTTCTCAGCCTATCCGGGGTCCCACAGCGTCGCTGTTTCCGCGGGCTGCGAGCTGGCGGGACAAAGTTCTGCCGAGGCCGGCGCGGCGGGTCCCGCGCGGGTGTAGACACAAAAAACCCCCGGAATCCGTGGATTCCAGGGGTTTTTTCTTTGTGCGCGGAGGGGGACTTGAACCCCCACCCCCTTTCGAGGACTAGCACCTCAAGCTAGCGCGTCTGCCATTCCGCCACCCGCGCAGGTGGTATCCGGTGAACCTTTTCGCCTTTCAGCGTTTCGGTTTTCTCCGAAGCAGCGAGAAAGACTCTAGCATGAAGTTTCCGGAAACAAATAATCGGGGCCCGGCGGGACATGTGGGTAGGCTGAAGCGAGCAACCGACCCGACGCCACGAGGAGCGAGACATGACTGACATCAGGCCCGAGGACGAAGTCGTCAGGATCTGCCAGGAACTCATCCGGATCGACACCTCCAACTATGGGGATGGCTCCGGCCCGGGAGAGCGGGCAGCCGCCGAATACACCGCGGGGCTGATGACGGAAGTAGGACTGGACGCTGAAATCTTCGAGTCCGCCCCGGGCCGCGCCAGTGTGGTGACCAGGCTTGCCGGCGAGGACCCGTCCGCCAGCGCCCTGGTGGTCCACGGGCATCTGGATGTGGTTCCCGCGCTGCGCGATCAGTGGTCGGTGGATCCCTTCGGCGCGGAACTCAAGGACGGCATGATCTGGGGCCGCGGCGCCGTGGACATGAAGGACATGGACGCCATGATCCTTGCCGTCCTGCGGAACTTCGCCCGCACCGGGCGCAAGCCCAAGCGGGACCTGATTTTCGCCTTCTTCGCCGATGAGGAAGCCGGCGGCACCTACGGGGCCCGGTATGCCATCGAAAAGCGGCCCGAACTGTTCGACGGTGCCACCGAGGCTATTTCCGAAGTGGGCGGCTTCTCCGCCACCATCGGCGGCCAGCGCACCTACCTGCTCCAGACCGCCGAGAAAGGCCTCTCCTGGCTCCGGCTCGTCGCCCACGGCCGAGCAGGGCACGGCTCGCAGATCAACACAGACAATGCCGTCACCAGGCTCGCCAGTGCCGTCTCACGGATCGGCGAATACCGCTGGCCGGTGGAGTTGACGCCCACCACCCGGCAATTCCTTGACGGCGTCACGGAACTCACCGGCGTGGAATTTGATCCCGATGATCCGGACAAGATCCTGAAAGAGCTGGGCACCGTGGCACGCTTCGTCGGGGCTACGCTGCAGAACACCACCAATCCCACCCTGCTCAAGGGCGGCTACAAGCACAACGTCATCCCCGAATCTGCCGAGGCCCTGATCGACTGCCGCACCCTTCCCGGCCAGGAACAGCAGGTCCTGGAAACCGTCCGCGAACTCGCCGGCACGGGCGTGGATGTGAGCTACGTTCACAACGACGTGTCCTTGGAGGTTCCGTTCGCCGGCAACCTGGTGGACTCCATGATCGACGCGCTGCATTCCCAGGACCCGGGCGCCAAGGTACTGCCGTACACCCTCTCCGGCGGCACGGACAACAAGTCCCTGAGCCGGCTCGGCATCACCGGTTACGGCTTCGCGCCGCTGCAATTGCCGGACGAACTGGACTTCACCGGGATGTTCCACGGTGTGGACGAGCGGGTTCCCACCGAGTCGCTGAAATTCGGCGCACGGGTGCTCGATACCCTGCTCACCAACTACTGAGTCCGGAGACACGGAATCCATGCGCCCTGAGGACATCCTGCCCGACGCCCTGCTGGAACGGATCCGCGGCCGCGCTGCCGGCTACGACCGGGACAACACCTTCTTCCATGAGGATCTGGCGGAGCTGTCCGCAGCCGGCTACCTGAAGATCTTTGTTCCGGCGTCCGACGGCGGCCTGGGACTCGGGCTCGCGGCCGCCGTGCAGCTCCAGCGCCGCCTCGCGACGGCCGCTCCCGCCACCGCCCTGGCCATCAACATGCATCTCGTCTGGACCGGCGTCGCCCATGTCCTGGCGGCACGGGGCGACGCGTCGCTCGGCTTTGTCCTCCGCGAGGCTGGGCAGGGGGAAATTTTCGCTTTCGGGAACTCGGAGGCGGGGAACGACTCCGTTCTGTTCGATTCCCGCACTGCGGCCGTACCGCAGCCTGACGGCGGCTACGCCTTCTCCGGCCGTAAAATCTTCACCAGCCTCTCGCCGGCCTGGACCCGGCTGGGAATCTTCGGCAAGGACACCTCCGCCGGAAACGGGGGCGGGCAACTGGTCCATGGTTTTATCACCAGGGACACCCCCGGGTACGAAATCCTTCCCGACTGGGACACCCTCGGCATGCGGGCAAGCCAGTCACATACCACCGTCCTGAACGGTGCGGTGGTGCCGGCCGCGCGCATCTTCCGGAAACTGCCTGTGGGCCCGAACGCGGATCCGCTGATTTTCGCCATCTTCGCCTGCTTCGAGACACTTCTCGCGGCTGTCTACACCGGCATCGGAGAACGGGCCCTCACCCTGGGGGTGGAGGCGGTCAAGCGGCGGACCTCTTTCAAGAACGGTGGGAAAAGCTACGCCCAGGACCCGGACACCCGGTGGAAGGTCGCCGATGCGGCCATGGCAATGGACGCGCTGTACCCGCACCTTTCCAGCGTGGCTGCGGACGTCGATGCTCTGGCCGCCCATGGCGGGCAGTGGTTCCCGAAGCTGGTGGGACTCAAGGTCTGTGCGACTGAGACTGCACGCACGGTGGTGGACCTTGCTATCCGGGTCTCCGGGGGATCGAGCTACTTCCGCGGTTCCGAACTTGAACGGCTGTACCGCGATGTACTGGCAGGAATGTTCCATCCCTCGGACGACGAATCGGCGCATAACACCGTGGCGAACGCCTGGCTGGGGCCGCTCGAAACGTCCTAAACGGTCCGCTGGACCTGTGTCACCCGGCGGCGGAGCCAGAAGCGGCGGCCGCCGCCCAGGTACAGCACACTGCGCTGCAGTTCCCACTTGCCATACTCGGAGTGTTCAACCAGACGGCGGCGCGCTTCAGGGAGGGAGTCTTCAGGACTCACGGTCAGTACGAGGTACTCGTACTGCTTCGCGTAGTCCCGCTCCCGACGGACTGAACTGCTGGGAAAATGTTCTTTCATTGCTCTCCATTTTCTCCTTTTTGCGGCTAACGTGAAGTCATGAGCATCGATCCGCGTGTCGCGCTTGAAACGCTGACGGCGGCCCTGGAAGAACACCTCGCGGCTGTGTCGTCCCGCAGGGGGGAAGAAGACCCGGCAGTCGAGGCCGCGTTTTTCACGGTTGCTGAGGCCTTTGAAGTTTATGAGGACGCACTCTATGAGGCGTACGGCGAGGTGACCGGGCTGGGGATCATCGAAGACGACGACGAGGACGACGAGGACGTCGACGACGAGGAAGACCTCGAAATCCTCCGGGACTAGGCCCAGCAGGCATGCCGGGCCGAGGGCCGCTAGGCGGGGTCGGAAACATCCTCAAGGGCTTGGGCAATTTGAGCGGGAAGCGGCGCCAGGGTGGCAGCCAAGATTTCTTTGAGTTGCACGGGCGTGCGCGGGCCCACCACCGCAGTCGCAACCCCCGGCTGGGTCAGTAACCAACTCAGGGCAACGTCCACCGGGGTTCGGCCCAGTCCCTTCGCAGCCATCGCAACGGCCTCCGCGACGCTGGAAGCGGAACCAGACAAGTACCGCTCCACGTACCCGGCCAACCCCGCCTGGGCTGCGCGGGAATCCGCGGGGATGTGCCCGCGGTACTTACCGCTCAGCACCCCGCGCCCCAGCGGGCCCCAGGCCATCAGGCCCAGGCCGGCATCCTCGATGGCGGGAACGAGTTCGATCTCGGGCAAACGGCGCAGCAGGGAATATTCCGACTGGTTCGCGACCAGCGGAAAACCAGCCACCGCGGCTGCCTTAGCCGTCTGCCAGCCGTTGAAATTGGAGACACCCGCGTAGCGTGCGCGGCCCGAGCGGACGGCGAATTCCAACGCGGACAGGGTTTCCTCCAGCGGCACGTTGGGGTCCCAGGCCTGGGCGAACCACACATCGACATAGTCGGTGCCCAGCCGGGCAAGGCTCGCATCCAAACCGGAGAGCATCCCGTTGCGGGAGGTGTCGACGTTACGCCGGCCATCCGAGGCCGTCAGCCCGGCTTTCGTGGCGATGACCACTTCCGAGCGTGCCACCACGTCACCGAGCATTCCGCCCAGCATCGCCTCGGCCTGGCCATCCGCGTAGGACGCTGCTGTGTCGACGAGGCTCCCGCCGCCGTCGAGAAAGGTGCGGAGCAGTGTGGAAGCGTCCTGCTCGTCTGTTTCCCGCGCCCAGGACATGGTGCCGAGAGACAAAGAGGACACCCGCAAACCGCTGTTGCCGACATATCGCTGCTGCATGTCAGTTAGCTTACGGGGATTGCAGAAACCTTCATGACGTAGGGTCTATAACCGTGAACTGGTTTGAAGCGGCCTTTCTGGGCCTTGTGCAGGGACTGACAGAATTCCTCCCCATCTCCTCGAGCGCCCATCTGCGGATCGTCGGCTCGTTCCTGCCCACCGCAGCGGACCCCGGCGCCGCATTCACGGCCATCACCCAACTCGGCACGGAAACTGCCGTCATTGTGTACTTCTGGCGTGACATCGTGCGGATTGTCAGGGCATGGGCCCGCTCCCTTGCCGGAAAAGTCCCCCGGAATGCCCCGGACGCCCGCATGGGCTGGCTGGTGATCCTTGGCAGCCTGCCCATCATCGTGCTGGGTCTGCTGTTCCAGGACCAGATCGAGTCCGTCCTCCGCAGCCTCTGGCTCGTCGCCACCATGCTGATTGTCTTTGGCATGATCCTCGCCGTCGCCGACGCCGTGGGACGCCAGGAACGCGACCTGACGCAGCTGACCTACAAGCACGGCATCCTGTACGGCCTGGCCCAGGCCATGTCCCTGATCCCTGGCGTCTCCCGGTCCGGCGGCACCATCACCGCCGGACTGCTGATGGGTTACACCCGCGAAGCAGCGGCCCGGTACTCCTTCCTGCTGGCCATCCCCGCCGTCTTTGGCAGCGGTCTTTACCAGCTCTATAAGGTGGTCTCCAAGGACGGCATCACCGGTCCTTACAGCCTCCCGGAGACGGCCCTCGCCACAGCCATCGCCTTTGTGGTGGGGTACATCATCATCGGCTGGTTCCTGAAGTACGTCTCCACCCACAGCTACCGGCTGTTCGTCTGGTACCGGATTCTCTTGGGGCTGGCCCTGTACCTGCTGCTCGGTTTCAACGTCATCAGCGCCTAGCACTAGGCTTGGGCTGTGAAGTCTTGGATCTCCCGCCCCGTACCCCAACTCCCGGGCAGCATGGCTGCCCTCCGCCTCTTCGACACCGCCGCCGGCAGCGTCGTCACGCTCGGGGCAGCGGGCGAACAATCAATGTACGTCTGCGGCATCACCCCGTACGACGCCACCCACATGGGCCACGCGGCCAGTTACGTCGCGTTTGACCTGCTCAACCGCGCCTGGCGGGACGGCCGCCAGCAGGTGTCCTACGTCCAGAACGTCACCGACGTCGACGACCCTCTGCTGGAGCGGGCCACGGCCACCGGCGTGGACTGGCGCGACCTCGCCGCCAGCCAGATCGAACTCTTCCACACGGACATGGAAGCGCTCAACGTGCTGGCCCCGGACCACTATGTGGGCGCCGTCGAAGCAATCCCGCTGATCGTCCCCGCCATAGAATCGCTCGTCCGCCGCGGCCTGGCGTACCGCGTCGCCGGCACCACAGCGGGCGAACCCGACGGGGACGTCTACTACGACGTCGAGGCCGCCAGCAAGCACACCATCGAAGCCGCGGACGCCTGGAGTCTGGGGGCCGTCTCCGGGCTTTCCCACGCCGAAATGCTGGAACTGTTCGCGGAACGTGGCGGCGACCCCGGCCGGTCCGGCAAACGGCAGGCCCTGGACCCGCTGCTCTGGCGGGTCGCCCGGGAGGGTGAACCGAGCTGGCCGGGCGGCGAACTGGGCGAGGGACGGCCCGGCTGGCACATCGAATGCACGGTCATCGCCCAGAAGTACCTCCCGGCCCCGTTCACCGTCCAGGGCGGCGGCTCGGATCTGATTTTCCCGCACCACGAGATGGGCGCCGGGCATGCCTACTCCCTGACCGGGATACCGCTGGCCCAGCACTACGCACACGCCGGAATGGTAGGCCTCGACGGCGAGAAGATGAGCAAGTCCAAGGGAAACCTGGTCCTGGTCTCAAGGCTCCGCGCAGCCGGCGAGGAGCCGGCCGCGATCCGGCTCGCCATCCTCGCCCACCACTACCGCAGCGACTGGTCCTGGACGGACGCCGGATTCGCCGAAGCCAAGGAACGGCTCCGTACGTGGCGGGCCGCCGTCGCAGTGGCCCCGGAAGGGTCAGCCGCAGAACTGATCCCGCGCCTGCGGGCTGAATTGTCGAATGACCTTAACGCGCCCGGCGCTGTCGCCGCCATGGACGGCTGGGCCAGGTCGGCGCTCGACGCCGGCCACGCCCGGTCCGCGGCGGACGCCGCCCTGGCCGGGGATGCAGTCAACGCCCTCCTCGGCGTCGAGCTCTAACGCAGGAGGGCAGCTGCCCTGGGCGTTGCCGACTAGGGCTTGTCTTTCCCGCGGCGCTTGAGATAACGCTCGAACTCCCGGGCGATGGACTCGCCGCTGGCCTCCGGGAGGTCGGCAGTATCCTTCGCCTCCTCGAGCTGGCGCACATACGCCGCGATCTCGGGGTCCTCGGTGGCAAGTTCGTCAACTCCGCGTTCCCAGGCGTCCGACTCCTCCACGAGGTCCTGGGTGTCGAGGGGAACCTGCAGCAATTCCTCGATCCGGTGCAGCAGCGCCAGCTGCGCCTTGGGAGAGGGCGCCTGCGCCACATAATGCGGCACGGCAGCCCAGAGGGAGACCGTCGGCAGCCCGGCGAGCAGCGCCACCTCGGCAAGGACCCCGACGATCCCAACGGGACCCTCGTACTGTGAGGCCTCCAGGTCCATCCGCTCGCGCAGGGCAGCATCGTCCGTGGACGTACTCACCGGAATGGGCCGGCTGTGCGGCACGTCAGCGAGGAGCGCCCCCACCAGGATCACGTAGTCAACGTGGAGTGCTTCGGCGTGAACCAGCAGCTCCGCGGTGTAGGCCCGCCACTTATAGGACGGCTCCGTGCCTTGAACAAAGATGACATCCACATTGGAGCCGGGAGCACTGGCCTTGTAGATGCGGGTTGACGGCCACTTAATTTTCCGTTCTCCCGAGGTGGTGCGGCGGATCGTGGGCCGGGTGAACTGGAAGTCATAGTACTCATCGGCGTCAACCGAACCGACCTTTTTGCCGCCCCAAAGCTTGTTCAGGTAGCGCAGGGCATCGCTCGCAGCCTCGCCGGCGTCATTCCAGCCCTCGAAGGCCGCGAGCATCACCGTGATGCGCCGGCCCTCGGGTACGGGCTGCAGCAGCCGTTCCGGCCCGGGCACGTCGCCCGTTTCCACGGGGTCTACCTCGAAGCTATTCATCTCCTCACCCTACGTCCAAGCACCCGGCCCCCGCAGGCAATGAAGCGCCGGGAATCGCGGGCCCGGCGGCCATATTCGCCCAAGGCGTACTCCCCGGGGACGTACAGGACCGCACCGTAGACTGGCAAGCATGCAATCCTCAGTTCCCCAGCCCCTTCTCAAAGCCGCGCTCTGGGACATGGACGGCACCATTGTTGACACCGAGCCGTACTGGATCGAGGCCGAACATGCCCTGGTTGCCGCACACGGCGGGCAATGGTCCCACGAAAAAGCCATGCAGCTGGTGGGCCAGTCCCTGGTCTTCTCCGCGGGCATCCTCCAGGACGCCGGCGTGAAACTGGAACGCCGGGAAATCATCGACATCCTCACAGCCCATGTCATCAGCCAGGTCCGAACCGCCGTGCCTTGGCGCCCGGGGGCACGCGAACTGCTGGAGGAACTCCACACCGCGGGCATCCGTTGTGCCCTCGTGACCATGTCCGAGGCTCCGCTGGCCCGCGAAATCGTGGCAAGCCTGCCCAGGCCCTACTTCGATTTCCTGATCACGGGCGACACCGTCGCGCAGGGCAAACCGCATCCCGAGGCCTACCTCAAGGCGGTTGAACTTCTCCAGGAGCAAGACCCCGGACTGGGCCTTCATCACTGCATCGCCTTGGAGGATTCCGGGCCCGGAGTGGCCGCCGCCGTCGCCTCCGGCGTCCTGACCGTCGCCATTCCGCACATCATGCCGCTACCGCATAATCCCCGCCACGCCGTGTGGGAGACCCTGGCCGGGCGCACCGTGTCCGACCTCGAAGAACTCGTCGCCTTGCGCCACGAATTCCCGGACGCCACCTTCGGGACGGACCGCAGTGCGGCGCTGGAACCGGCTCATGACTGACACCGACACCCGCGGCCGCCGGGATCCACAGAAACAGGGCCGCAAGGAGGGGATCGCGCTGGGACGCATCGGCGGCGTCCCGGTGATCCTCGCGTACTCGTGGTTCATCATTGCCGCGTTCACGGTGATCGTCTACGGCCCGGTATTGCAGGGGGACTACCCCCGGCTGGGCGCCGCGGCCTACCTGGTGGCGTTTGCTTACGCGGTTTTACTGTTGATTTCGGTCCTGGTTCATGAACTCGCCCATGCGCTGACCGCCAAAATGTACGGCTGGCCCAGCGAGAAAATTGTCCTGAACCTGTGGGGCGGCCACACCCAGTTCGAGAGTTTCACCGCCTCTCCCGGCCGGTCCGTCCTCGTCGCAATGGCGGGCCCGGCCGCCAACTTCGTCCTCGCCGCTGCCGGCTGGCTTCTGCTGACCGGAGCGGACCTGACCGGGGTCGCGGGCATCCTGGCCAACATCTTCGTCTGGGCCAATCTCCTGATCGGCGTCTTCAACGTTTTGCCCGGACTGCCGCTGGACGGTGGCCGGCTGGTCGAATCCGCCGTCTGGAAGCTGACCGGCAGCCAGGAAAAGGGCACCGTGGCGGCCGGCTGGGGCGGCCGGATCATCGTGATCGCCCTGGTGGCCTGGTTTGTGGCGCTGCCGTTGCTCAGGGGCACCCGGCCCGACATTTCGCTGATGCTTATTACGGCCCTTGTTGGCAGCTTCCTCTGGATGGGCGCCTCCGCGTCCATCCAGCAGGCGCGGCTCCGGGGACGTCTTCCACTCGTGGAAGCCGGGGCACTCGCCGAACCGGCCGTGGGCCTCCCGGAGTGGGGCACCGTCGCTGACCTGCTGGCGCTGGCCCCGGACCCCGGCACGGGGGCTGCTCCCGCCGTCGTGCTCTACCGTCCGGACGGGCACCCGGTTGCCGTGGTCGACGGCGGTGCGGTCGCCACGGTGCCCGCAGACGCCGCCGCTTCCACGCCTCTCACAGCCGTGTCCTACGCCCTGGGCGCGGGGGCCTATGTTCCCTCGTGGTCCAAGGGGGAGGAACTCATCCAGTACCTGGCCAAGCTCGACGGCGCCGAATACGCCGTTGTGGACCGGGCCGGAACCATTACCGGGCTGCTCCGGCAATCCGCTGTCCTGGGTGCTCTCACCGGCAAGGTTCCGGGGACCGGCAAGCGGATGTTCGGCCAAAGCCGGTAGAGTTACCTGCCGGTCGTGTATTGCCCGCCAGCACTTCCAGCACGGGGTTCACCGCCCCAGGCACCAGCAGCCGGAGCGCCGGCGACATCCGCGGCCACACAGCTTTCCAGGAGCGAGGACTATTTACATGAGCAGCGACACCGCCGCGAGCACCAGCCCGGACGACGCCGTAACAACCGACGCCGCAGCCGTCGACACCACACCCGGCACCGCTCCGGCTCCCGCAACGGGCGTGGCCCGTGCTGCCGCCCCCGTCGGGGCGGCCCGCCGCCGCGGACCTTTCCGGGAAGGCGAACGCGTGCAGCTCACCGACGAACGCGGCCGGATGAACACCATCAGCCTGGAAGTGGGCGGCGCATTCCACACCCACCGCGGCTTCCTGAACCACGACGAGATCATCGGCAAGCCGGACGGCTCCGTGGTGGTCAACAACGTCGGACAGCAGTACCAGACCCTGCGGCCCCTGCTGTCGGACTTCGTTCTCTCCATGCCCCGCGGCGCGGCGGTGGTCTACCCCAAGGACGCGGGCCAGATCGTCACCATGGCTGACATCTTCCCGGGCGCCCGCGTCGTCGAGGCCGGAGTCGGCTCCGGCGCCCTCTCCATCTCGCTGCTCCGCGCGGTGGGCGACAACGGCTACCTGCACTCCTTCGAGCGCCGGGAGGAATTCGCCGACATCGCCCGCGGCAACGTCGAAACAATCTTTGGCGGTCCGCACCCGGCCTGGCAGATCACCCTTGGCGACTTCCAGGAGCAGGTGCTCCGCACCGAAGAACCCGGCTCCGTGGACCGCGTGGTCTTGGACATGCTCGCCCCGTGGGAGTGCCTGGACGCCGTGGCCACAGTCCTGGCACCGGGCGGCGTGTGGATCAACTATGTCGCCACTGTGACGCAGCTGTCCCGGACCGCGGAGGCCATCCGCGCCGACGGCCGCTTCACCGAGCCCGACGCCTGGGAGTCCATGGTCCGTGGCTGGCACCTTGAGGGCCTGGCAGTGCGCCCGGACCACAGGATGGTCGCGCATACCGGCTTCCTGCTGGTCACCCGGCGGCTGGCCGACGGTGTCACGGGCATCTCCGTGAAGCGCCGCCCGTCCAAGACCGACTTCAACGAAGAGGACGTCAACGCCTGGACACCCGGGGCTGTGGGGGAGCGGGCCGTCTCGGACAAGAAGCTCCGCCGGGCAGCCCGGGACGCCATAGCGGGGACCCACGTCAAGGACGATCCGGACATTACGAAGTAGTCCGTATTTCGGAAGTCTTCCCCGTCACCTTGCTTCTTGGGGCTAATGTCTTAATAGACGCGTAGGAAGGGGCTGATGCACGATGGAGACTCCGAACACTGATCCGGGCCTGACTCCGGCAGAGGACGCAGGGCAGGGGCACGCCACCGGCGGGGACCGCTATCCGGCCACTGAACTGTCCGTGGCGGAACGGCAGGTCAATATCCTCCGGGACAAGCTCCGGCATATTGACCGTCAGCTCGCCGCCGCCACGCAGAACAACTCCAAGCTGGTGGCGATGCTGGAGACCGCTAAAGCGGAGATCCTGCGGCTCAAGAGCGCACTCGACCAGGAGGGCCAGCCGCCGTACAGCTTCGGCACCGTGCTGCAGCTGAACCCGAAACGCCAGTCCTCCGCCGGCAACGGCGGGCAGGCCGCCACCGAGGAATCGGTGGACATCTTCAACGCCGGCCGGAAAATGCGCGTAGGGATCAGCCCGCTGGTGAACATGAACCAGCTGGCCGCCGGCCAGGAAGTTCTCCTGAACGAGGCACTCATGGTGGTCGCCGGGCTGGGGTACGAACGGGCCGGGGACCTTGTCACGCTGAAGGAACTGCTGGGCACCGACCGCGCCCTGGTGGTGGGGCGGGCGGACGAGGAGCGCGTCATCCGGCTCTCCGGGGCTCTGCTCGCACAAAAACTCCGGGTGGGCGATGCCCTCTCCATCGATTCACGCACGGGGTACGCGCTTGAGAAGATCCCGCGTTCGGAGGTGGAAAACCTTGTCCTCGAGGAAGTTCCGGACATCACCTACCAGGACATCGGCGGCCTGGGCCCGCAGATCGAACAGATCCGCGACGCCGTGGAACTGCCTTTCCTGCACCCGGACCTGTACCGCGAACACGGCCTCAAAGCACCCAAAGGCATCCTGCTCTACGGCCCGCCCGGCTGCGGCAAAACGCTCATCGCCAAGGCAGTGGCGAATTCCCTTGCAGCCCGCGCCGCCGAGCGCACCGGCAAAACGGACATGAAGAGCTACTTCCTGAACATCAAAGGACCGGAACTGCTGGACAAGTACGTCGGTGAGACGGAACGCCACATCCGGTTGATTTTCGCCCGTGCCCGGGAAAAGGCCTCCGAGGGCAGCCCGGTGGTGGTCTTCTTTGACGAAATGGATTCCCTGTTCCGCACCCGGGGCACCGGCATTTCCTCCGACGTCGAAACGACCATTGTGCCGCAGCTGCTCAGCGAGATCGACGGCGTCGAGCGGCTCGACAACGTGATCGTGATCGGCGCCTCCAACCGTGAGGACATGATCGACCCGGCGATCCTGCGGCCGGGCCGCCTGGACGTGAAGGTCAAGATCCACCGCCCCGATGCCGAAGCCGCGGCGGACATCTTCAACAAGTACATCACCGCCGACCTTCCCTTCCACGAGTCGGATCTCGCCGAGCACCAGGGCGACGTCCAGGCCACCGTGGACGCGATGGTCCAGCGCACGGTCGAGGCCATGTACTCCACCGACAAGTCCAACGAATACCTCGAGGTCACCTACGCCAACGGCGACACCGAAATGCTCTACTTCAAGGACTTCAATTCCGGCGCCGTGGTGCAGAACGTGGTGGACCGGGCCAAGAAGTACGCCATCAAGGACCTGCTCACCGTGGGCCAGCGGGGCATCCGGATCGACCACCTGCTCCGCGCCGTCGTCGACGAGTTCCGCGAACACGAGGACATGCCCAACACCACCAACCCGGACGACTGGGCACGGATCTCCGGTAAGAAGGGCGAGCGCATCACGTACATCCGCACCATCGTCCAGGGCAAGGCGGGGCAGGAGCCCGGCAAATCCATCGAGACGATGCCGAGCACGGGCCAGTACCTGTGACGTCGGCTGTGCCCGGGAAGCCCGCCGGTGTTTCCGGCGGGCTTCCCGTCGGCGGAGCCATGCGGGTGATGGGCTCCGAGACCGAGTACGGCATCCACGCGCCCTCCGCCCCTGGGGCGAACGCCACCATGATGTCCGCCCGGGTGATTCAGGCCTACGCCCAGGTGACGCGCCAGCGCGCCGCCGGCGGAGCCGAAACCCGCTGGGATTACACCGACGAGGAGCCGCTGCATGACGCCCGTGGCTGGACCCTGGAGCGCAGCCACGCCGACCCGGACCAGCTGACGGACCAGCCGCCCGTCCTCGATGCCGAAGCCATTGCGCTCGCTTACGGCCGGCAGGAACTTGAGGCCGACGGCGAGGACGAATCCGGCAGCCTGCTGATGAACATGGTGCTCGGCAACGGAGCCCGGCTCTATGTGGACCACGCCCACCCCGAGTACTCCAGCCCGGAAGTGACCAACCCGCGCGACGCCGTCGCCTGGGACGCCGCCGGAGACCTCGTGGCCCTGGCCGCGGTGCGACGGCTGGCCGCCGACCCGGACCTGCCCCCGATCAACCTGTACAAGAACAACACCGACAACAAGTCGGTGTCCTACGGGTCGCACGAGAATTACCTGATGCCCCGCACCGTCCCGTTCGGCGAGATCGTCCGCGGTCTGACCCCGTTCTTCATCACCCGGCAAATCATCTGCGGTGCCGGACGGGTCGGCATGAAACAGGACGGTTCCCGCCCCGGCTACCAGATCAGCCAGCGGGCGGACTTCTTCGAAACCGAGGTGGGCCTGGAAACCACGATCCGGCGGCCCATCATCAACACCCGCGATGAACCCCATGCGACTGCGGACAAGTACCGTCGGCTGCACGTCATCATCGGCGACGCCAACCTCAGCCAGGTTTCCAACTACCTCAAGTTCGGCGCCACCGCGCTGGTGCTGAGTCTGATTGAGGCCGGCCTGGCCCCCAGACTCGAAGTCCATGAGCCGGTCGCGGCGCTGCAGGCGGTCAGCCACGACACCGACCTCGTAGCCACCCTGCGGCTGCACGACGGACGGCGGATCACCGCCCTTGACCTGCAGTGGATCTACTTCGAAGCGGCCGCGAAGCACGCCCAGGACACCGGCGTCGCCGACGCCGTGGACGGTGACGGCCACACCCACGATGTGCTCGAACGCTGGTCCTCGACGCTGACGTCCCTGGGTAGCGACCGGGCAGCCGCCGCGTCCTCGGTGGAATGGCTGGCCAAACTCTCGCTGCTGGAAGGTTACCGGGACCGCGACGGACTGGACTGGGGCCACGCGCGGCTGGGCCTCGTGGACCTGCAATGGGCGGACATCCGGCCTGAAAAGGGGCTCTACCACCGCCTCCTCGCCCGGGACCGGATGCAGCGGATCGTCGACGACGGCGCTGTCCAGCGCGCCGTGACGGAACCGCCGTCGGACACCCGGGCCTATTTCCGGGGCCGCTGCGTCAGCCGTTTCGGAGCAGACGTGGTGGGAGCCAGCTGGGACTCCGTGATCTTCGATGTGCCCGGCCGCGGCAGGTTGCAGCGGGTCCCCACCCGCGAACCCCTGCGCGGAACAGAGGCCCTCACCGGCCCACTTTTCGCCCGGCACCGCGACGCCGGGGGGTTCCTTTCGGAACTGCTCGGACTCCCACCCGCGTCCTAGGACCAAAGAGCCCCCGCAAGGGCTCCGGGCGTGGCAATATGGCTTACAGGAAGTCCCTCGCGAAGGAGGGGCGGACAGAAGGAGAAAGCAATGGCAGGCCAGGAGCAGCAGCAGCCGCAGTCGCGCGACACCGAAGTTGACGAGGACGTTCCCGCCGCGCCGCCCGCACCCGCGGAGGCACAGGCGTCGGCCGCCACCCAGGGCGTCGATGACCTGCTGGATGAAATCGACGGTGTTCTGGAGTCCAACGCCGAAGAGTTTGTCCGTGCCTTTGTCCAAAAGGGCGGCCAGTAGCGGGCCGGACACCACCGCCCAGGGGTCGCGCCGGGACGGGGCTGAGGGCCGGAAGTCGTTGATTCACTACGTTGAGGGAGTGCACCAGTGCAGGAAACCACCGCCAACCAGGTAGCAGCCAACGCCACGTCCTCCTTCACCGAACATCTGCAGCGCCAGCGCCCCGATTTATTGCCGTTCGGACAGCACGCGACCGGCCAGCTCGTCCAGACGGGCGGCCCCGGGGTGGCTCTGCAGGCGCCCCACGGAACCACTATCGTCGCCCTGACCTACGCGGGCGGGGTGCTGATGGCGGGGGACCGGCGCGCCACCATGGGCAACGTCATCGCCAGCCGGCACATCGAGAAAGTCTTCCCCGCGGACCAATACTCCGTGCTGGGCATCGCCGGGACCGCCGGAATCGCCTTGGACATCACCCGGCTTTTCCAGGTCGAACTGGAGCACTACGAGAAAATCGAAGGCACCCTGCTCAGCCTCGATGGCAAAGCCAACCGGCTCGGCGCCATGATCCGCAGCAATCTCCCGATGGCCATGCAGGGGCTCGCCGTCGTGCCGCTCTTCGCGGGCTTCGACCGTCCGGCAGGAATGGGCCGGCTGTTCTCCTACGACGTCACGGGCGGACGGTATGAGGAACAGGAGCACCACACCGTGGGGTCCGGCTCGATGTTCGCGCGCGGCGCGCTGAAGAAGCTGTGGCGGCCGAACCTGCCGGAATCCGACGCCGTGGCCGTCGCCGTCGAGGCGCTCTACGACGCCGCCGACGACGACTCCGCGACCGGCGGCCCCGACCCCGTGCGGCAGCTCTGGCCGGTGGTCTACATCGTTAACAGGACGGGTGCCTACCGCGTCCCGGAGCGTGAGCTCGCGGCAGTCGCCGGCACCATCATTGAATCCAGGGCCGTGGCCCAGCGGGAGGCCTGAGATGACCCAGCAGTTCTACGTGTCGCCGGAACAACTCATGAAGGACCGCGCGGATTTCGCGCGGAAAGGCATCGCGCGCGGCCGGTCCGTGGTGGTCATCAGCTGCCGTGAAGGGATTGCCCTCGTGGCCGAAAACCCGTCGCCCTCGCTGCATAAAATCGGTGAGATCTACGACAAGATCGCGTTTGCCGCCGTGGGCAAGTACAACGAATTTGAAAGCCTCCGCCAGGCCGGGGTGCGCTACGCGGACGTCCGCGGCTACTCCTACGACCGGGAGGACGTCACCGCCCGGGGCCTCGCGAGCGTCTACGCCCAAAGCCTCGGTGCGGTGTTCACGGCGGAACAGAAGCCCTTCGAAGTCGAACTCGCCGTGGCCGAGGTCGGCACCTCCCCGGACGAGGACCACCTCTACCGCCTGACCTTCGACGGTTCGATCGCGGATGAGAAAGGCTTCATTGTGATGGGAGGCCAGGCGGACAAGGTGTCCGAGGCCGTGGCCGCGGGCTGGCAGGGCGAACTCGACTTTGCCAGTGCCATCAGGCTTGCCCTGGCCGGGCTCGTCGCGGACAAGGAAGCCGACACCCTGCCGGCGTCGGCGGTGGAAGTGGCGGTGCTGGACCGCGGTTCCGAAAGCAACAGAGGTACGCGCCGCGCTTTCCGCAGGCTCGACGACGCCGACATCACCGCTTCGCTGGGAAGGGAGAACTGAGATGGACAAGCGCATTTTCGGCATCGAAACGGAGTTCGGAATTTCCTATTCGAGCCCTGAGTCCCGCCCGCTCGCCCCGGAGGAGGTGGCCCGCTACCTGTTCCGTAAAGTGGTCAGCTGGGGGAGATCCTCCAACGTCTTCCTGACCAACGGCTCCAGGCTGTACCTCGACGTCGGATCCCACCCGGAGTACGCCACCGCGGAATGCGACGACCTCGCCCAGTTGGTCGCGCACGACCGGGCCGGGGAACTCATCCTGGACGACCTCGTCGACGAGGCACAGGAACGGCTCGCGGCCGAGGGCTTCAACGGCACCGTCTACCTGTTTAAGAACAACACGGACTCCGCCGGGAACTCCTACGGCAGCCATGAAAACTACCTGATTCCGCGGCGCGGCGAGTTCTCCCGGCTTGCTGAGATTCTCATTCCGTTCCTCGTGACCCGGCAGCTGATCGCCGGGGCCGGCAAAATCCTCAAGACCCCCCACGGGGCCACGTTTGCGTTTTCCCAGCGCGCCGACCACATCTGGGAGGGCGTCTCCTCCGCCACCACCCGGTCCCGTCCCATCATCAACACCCGCGACGAGCCGCACGCGGACGCAGAGTTCTACCGCCGGCTCCACGTGATCGTGGGCGACTCCAACATGTCCGAGACGACGGCCCTGCTCAAGGTCGGAACCGTGGATCTGATCCTGCGGATGATCGAGGCGGGGGTGATCATGCGCGACATGCGGATGGAGAACCCGATCCGCAGCATCCGGGAAATCTCCCACGACCTCAGCGGCCGGGTACTGGTCCGTCTTGCCAACGGCCGGCAGCTCACCGCCCTGGAAATCCAACGCGAATACCTGGCCAAAGTCACGGCGTTCGTCGCGGAGCAGGGGGCCCATAACGCCCATGTCCCGCTGATCCTGGACCTCTGGGAGCGCACCCTTGACGCGATCGAGAGCGGGGACACCAGCAGGATCGACACGGAAGTGGACTGGGCGATCAAGAAGAAACTCATGGACAACTACCGCGAGCGGCACAACCTGGGGCTGGACGCGCCGCGGATCGCCCAGCTTGACCTGACCTACCATGACATTTCCCGGACCCGTGGGCTGTACTACCTGTTGCAGTCCCGCGGGGCGGTCCGCCGGGTGGTCGATGACACCGCCGTCAAGGACGCAGTGGATGCGCCGCCGCAGACCACCCGCGCCAAACTTCGCGGCGACTTTGTCCGGCGCGCGCAGGAACTGGGCCGCGACTACACCGTGGACTGGGTGCATTTGAAGCTCAATGACCGCGCCCACCAGACCCTGTTGTGCAAGGACCCGTTCCGCAGCGTGGACGAGCGGGTGGACGCTTTGCTGAACTCTATGGGCTGACACCCAGCTTTCCGCGTTATTCTGGAGGGGTGCCGTTCTGCGGCCAACGCTTGCTTTGCTGCTGGCCTATGCCCGGCAAAGCGTCCATCCTGCCCCGACGAAAGTTCCTACGTGCGCCGACTATTAGCAATTCTTCTTCCCGGGCTGCTGCTCCTGACCGCCTGCGGCGGCGGGGAGCCAGCCGCTCCAGAGCCCACCAGCCAGTCCGCCGGCGATACCGCCAAGCTGGACTCCCTCAAGCTGACGGAGAACGGCGACAAGAAGGCACCCGGTGTTGATTTCACCAAGCCGCTCGAGGTCACTGAACCCACTGTCAAGGTGGTCACGGAGGGCGACGGCGACCGGGTCAAGGCAAACCAGGTCGCCTCGATCTCCATCGTCGCCCTCAGCGGCAAAGACGGCTCCACCCTGGAAGACACCTTCCCGAATGATCCCGAAGAGCTCGAACTGAACGACGAGCTTAAGACCAGCAGCGGCGTGATTTACAACGCCTTCGTCGGCGCGAAGACCGGCTCGCTCCTGGCCCTTGCCGTTCCCGGCAACGCGGCCGCGGAAGGCGCAGAGGCAAAGCCGACCCAGCTGCTCGTCGTCAAAGTCGTCTCAGCCAAGGATGCGGCCCCGGTCCTGGACAAGCCCGAAGGTGAGGCCGTCACCCCGCCGGCCGGCCTGCCGACGGTCAAGGACAATGACAAGGGCATTCCGGAAATCTCCGTCGACGGCGTCGCCGCCCCGACCGCACTCGTGTCCCAGGACCTCATCAAGGGCAACGGCCAAGTGGTCAAGGAATCCGATACCATTACCGTCAACTACGTAGGCGTTGCCCTCGCCGGCGGCAAGGTCTTCGATTCCAGCTTCGACAGCGGCAAGAAGGCCACCTTCCCGCTCAGCGGCGTCATCAAGGGCTGGACCCAGGGCCTGGCCGGCAAGACGGTCGGCTCCCGCGTCCTTCTGGTGGTCCCGAAGGACCTCGCCTACGGCGAAGAAGGCAAGGGCGACGCGAAGGGCGACCTCGTCTTCGTCGTCGACATCCTCGGCGTCAAGTAACCACCGCAAAAAATTCCACAGCCACGCAAGAAGGAGCAACCATGTCATTTGGACAGCGAAACATTGACCGCCAGAAGCCGGAAATTGATTTCCCCGAGGGCGCCGTTCCCACCGAGCTGGTCATCACCGACCTGATTGCGGGCGACGGCGCTGAAGCCAAGGCCGGCGACACCGTCTCCACCCACTACGTTGGCGTGGCCTGGTCCACCGGCGAAGAGTTCGACGCCTCCTGGGGCCGCGGCGCACCGCTCGACTTCCGCGTCGGCGTCGGCCAGGTCATCCAGGGCTGGGACCAGGGCCTGCTGGGCATGAAGGTGGGCGGCCGCCGCCGCCTGGAAATTCCCTCCGAGCTGGCCTACGGCCCGCGCGGCGCCGGCGGGGCGATCGGCCCGAACGAGGCCCTCATCTTCGTCGTCGACCTCGTCGCCGTCCGCTAACGCGGACAGGGAACCCGGCGGGCGCGGGCCCACCACCAGTGCGTCACCCGACACTGAGCGCGGTAACAATCGGAAAAGTTCTTCCGGCTGTTACCGCGCTTTTGTCGGTTTCAGGCAGGGACTTTAGTACCCTTGCGGGGTGTCAACCTCACGTACCGAACGCCTCCTGAACCTGCTCATTGCCCTGCTTAACACCACCTACGGCCTGCGCCGCGGCGAGCTGCGCGAGAAGGTCTACCACGACACCACCAGCACCGACACCGCCTTCGGCCGGATGTTCGAACGCGACAAATCCGAGTTGCGGCGGTTCGGATTCGAGGTCGAGACCGTGATGGACACCGGCTGGGGTTCGGATGACCCGGCCACCACCCGCTACCGGATCGGCAAGGAATCCAACCGCCTTCCCGACGTCAGCCTCAGCCCGGCAGAGTGCACCGTGCTCATGCTCGCCGCCCAACTCTGGGAACATGCTGCCCTGGGCTCCGCCGCCCAGAACGCGGTACGCAAGCTCCAGGCGTCCGGTGGACTGGCTGACACTGAACTCCCGGGCGGCCTCCAGCCGCGGATCCGGCCCGCGGGCCAGGCCTTCGAGGACCTCGTTGCCGCCATGCACGCCCAGCACCCCGTCAGCTTCCGCTACCTCGCCGGCAGCACGGGCAAGGAGGAGACCCGGCACGTGGAGCCCTGGGGGCTGGGGAGCCGCTTCGGCCAGTGGTACCTCGTCGCCCACGACAGGGACCGCGGCCACAAGCGGTTCTTCCGGCTCTCCCGCCTCACTTCCGCCGTGACCGTCCTCGCGAAGGAGAGCTTCGTCCCTCCCGCCGACTTCAACGTACGGGCGGAACTTGCCGGCCTCGCCGAACTGCCGGTCCTGGCTGCCGTCATTGACGTGCAGGCCGGCAGCCTGCGCGGGCTCCGAAAACGTGCTCTCCCTGACCCGGTCCCCGAGTCTGGCGCCGGACAGCCCGCACCGGGCCGGGACCGGCTTAGCGTGCCATACCGGGACGCCGAGACTCTCGCGGAGGAACTCGCCTCCTACGGGCCCCGGATCCGGGTGGTGTCCCCGCCCGAGCTCGTCACCTCGGTGCGCCGGCGGCTGTCCGCTGCCGCTGACTTCGCCGCCGCGCCCGTCCCGCCGATTAGCTTCCCGGCGGTGTCCTCCCCGGCAGCCGCTGGACCTCCGGGGACGCCGCGCCACGGCCGCAAGCGGACGTCCGAGGACCAGCTGAGCCGCATGCTGCAGCTGGTCCCGTTTTTGGTGCACAACCAGGGCCTGCACATCAGCGAAGTTGCGGCTAAGTTCGGCATTACCCGCAGTGAGCTGGAAGCGGACCTGCGCATCCTGATCTGCTCAGGCCTGCCGGAGGGGTACCCGGATGACCTGCTGGACATCCAGTGGGACGACGACCACGTCACCATCAGCCAGGACCTCGACCTGACCCGTCCCGTGCGCTTCACCGTGGAGGAGGCTTGCGCCCTCCTGACCGGGCTGGAAACGCTCAATGGACTCCCCGAACTGGCCGAGGGCAGCGCGCTGGAATCCGTCACCCTCAAGCTCATGGCGGCGGCGGGGGAGGAAGGCCTTAAAGCTGCCGCCCTGTCCGGGCCCGAAGTGGGACCCAGCAATTCCGCGGCGCTGGCAACGGCCCGCGAAGCCATCAGGACCGGGGCGCAGTTGCGGTTGCGTTACTTCTCGCCGCTCCGGGACACGGTCTCCGACCGTGACATTGATCCGCTGAGGCTTTACTCCCTGGACAACACCTGGTACCTCGAGGCTTACTGCCATTCCGCCCGGGCCCTGCGGAACTTCCGGCTGGACCGGATCGAAACCCTGGAACCCAACGGCCTGCCCGTCTCGGCGCCGGCATCGGCGGACGGCAGCGTCCCGGTCAAGCTGTTCACCCCCAACGACGACGACACCGTCGTGATAGTGGAACTCACCCGCCGGGGCGCCGGCCTGGCCGATGAATACTATGCGGAGCGAACGGCCACCTTGCCCGAGGGCGGGCTGCTGGCCGAGATCCGCTTCGGCAGCACCGACTGGCTGCCGATGTTCGTGGCCCAGCACGGCGGGACGGCACGCATCCTGGCGCCGGACGCGCCCGCTGCCGCTTCCCGCGACTGGCTCGCCGCTGCGCTGGCCCAATACGATGCGTAGCCGGTGCGGCGGATAGACTACTCAGCATGCCTTGGTGGTCCTGGATCGTAATCTGGATAGCGCTCGTTGCGCTGTCCCTGCTGTTCTTCCTCGTGCTCGGGGTCCGGTTGTTCCGGAACTTCATGGCCACGGTCAAAGAACTCGGCGCGGCGGAGGAGCGGTTCTCCACCCTGCCGTCGCCCGGCGCGGAGCTGGAGAGCCAGGCCGGCCGGGGCACAGAGCAGGAACCCGGATCCGCGGTTTTCGCCTCACCCGTGCAGATGGGGCATGATTACCGCGCAGGCAAATCCGCCCGCCAGGAGAACCGCCGTCAGCGCCGCGTCCAGCGCAAAAGGGGCCGCGGCCAGCCCCAGCGGCTGAACGACATCGAAATCAGTTAGACGTAGGATTGAACTCAAACGAAAGGACCTCCTGTCATGAGGCTTGAAGGCTGGCATCTCATCATCATCATCGTTCTGGCATTGGTGCTTTTCGCTGCACCGAAGCTGCCCGGCATGGCCCGCAGCCTGGGCCAGTCCATGCGTATCTTTAAGTCGGAAGTCCGGGAAATGAAAAAGGACGGCGCCACGGACACTCCCGACGGCGCCGAGCCCGTCGTGGGCCGGGTTGTGAACCACCCGAAGTCCGCCGGGGCGGAAACCCGCGCCTCTGACGGAACCGACGTTCCGCCGCCGAACCGCGCCTAACACCGCATGGCAGTAACCATGGGCCGCCGGTCGAACCCCGAGGGGAGGATGGCGCTCCTCGATCACCTCAAGGAACTGCGGAACCGCCTCTTCAAGTCCGCGATAGCCGTCGTACTGGGAACCGTCGTCGGGTTCCTCGTCTACCAACCGATGCTCGCTGCGCTGATCAAACCGATCACGGACCTCAATACCCACGAAGGCCGCCAGGCGACGCTCAACTTCGACGGCGTCGCGAGTTCGTTTGACTTGATGATCCAGGTGTCGGTGTTCCTGGGCCTGATCCTTGCCAGCCCGGTGTGGCTGTACCAGCTGTGGGCGTTCATCGTGCCCGGCCTGCACAAAAAGGAACGCCGGATCGCCCTGTCGTTCGTGGCTGCCGCCGTGCCGCTGTTCGTGGGCGGTGTCCTGCTGGCCTGGCTGGTGCTTCCCAACGCCGTGCGGGTGCTCACCGATTTCACTCCCTCCGGCGGCTCCAACTTCATCAGCGCCCAGGTGTACCTGTCCTTCGTACTCCGGCTCCTGCTGGCCTTCGGCATCGCTTTCCTGCTGCCCGTGGTCCTCGTCGGGCTGAACCTGGTGGGAATCGTCAAGGGCAAGCAACTCGTCAAGAGCTGGCGCATCACCGTCTTCCTGGTCTGCCTGTTCGCCGCCATGGCCGCGCCCGGAGCCGACGCCATGAGTATGTTCTACCTTGCCGGGCCCATGCTCCTGCTCTTCTTCGCCGCCATCGGCCTGTGCCTGCTCAACGACCGCCGCCGGGACCGCCGCGCCATCAAACGCGCTGCCGAGACCGAGGCGACCGCGGACCAGGCGACTCCCGGCGCAGAGCTGGAGAATCTCTAGCTCCCGGCGCATTAGGCTGGAAGCATGTCCTCACTACCCGGGCCGGAATCGCCGTCTGAACGTTACCGAGCCAGCGCCGAACGGGCCGCAGAAGCCAAGACGCACCTGGGCGGTTTCATCCGTACCCTGGCGTTCGAACTCGATGACTTCCAGCGCGAGGCCTGTCTGTCCCTGCAGGGCGGGCGCGGCGTCCTGGTGGCTGCCCCCACAGGCGCCGGCAAGACCATCGTGGGGGAGTTCGCCGTCTATCTGGCTCTGCAGCGCGGACTCAAGGCGTTCTACACCACCCCGATCAAGGCATTGTCCAACCAGAAGTATTCGGAGCTGGCTGACAAGTACGGTGCCGACCGGGTGGGGCTGCTGACCGGCGACACCAGCATCAACGGTGATGCTCCGGTGGTGGTGATGACCACCGAGGTGCTCCGGAACATGCTCTACGCCGACTCCAGCACGCTGGGCGATCTCGGCTACGTCGTCATGGATGAAGTCCACTACCTGGCCGACCGCTTCCGCGGCGCCGTCTGGGAGGAAGTCATCATCCACTTACCCACCGAGGTCCAGGTGGCCTCGCTGAGCGCCACCGTTTCCAACGCCGAGGAATTCGGCGCCTGGCTGGACACCGTCCGCGGCCAGACCGACGTCATCGTCTCCGAGCACCGCCCCGTGCCGCTGTGGCAGCACGTCATGGTGGGCCGGAAGATCGTGGATCTCTTCGCAGGCGACACCAGCTTCGATGAGATCGCCCCGGCCGGTGAGGCGGCAGCGGTGGCGGCAGCCGCCGGCGCAGTTTCCGCTGCCGTCGATACCCGGCCGGACTTCGAGGTGAACCCCGAGCTGCTCTCGATGGCCCGTGCCGAAAGCCAAATGAACTTCCGCGGCCGGTTCGGGCACGGTGGCCGGAACCAGCGGCGCCAGAGCGGCAGGCGCGACGAGGTCCCCCAAGGCGGCCCGCGCAGCCCCGTCCGGAAGGCCAGCCGTCCCCAGGTCATCGCCAGCCTGGACCGGCAGGACTTCCTGCCGGCCATCACCTTCATCTTTTCCCGCGCCGGCTGCGACGCCGCCGTCGCCCAGTGCGTTGCTGCGGGTCTGTGGCTGACCACCGAGCAGGAACAGCTCATCATCGCCCGGCGGGTTGACGAGGCGGCCCAGGACATCCCCCCTGACGACCTGGACGTCCTGGGCTTCTGGAGCTGGCGCGACGGGCTGCTCCGCGGGCTCGCAGCACACCATGCCGGAATGCTGCCCACCTTCAAGGAAGTGGTGGAGAAGCTCTTCGTTGACGGGCTCGTCAAGGCCGTGTTTGCGACGGAAACCCTGGCGCTCGGCGTCAATATGCCTGCACGGTCCGTCGTGCTGGAAAAACTGGACAAGTTCAACGGTGAAGCGCACGTCAACATCACTGCGGGGGAGTACACGCAGCTGACCGGACGAGCGGGCAGGCGCGGGATCGACGTCGAGGGCCACGCCGTGGTCCTATGGCAGCCCGGCACCGACCCCGCGGCCGTGGCCGGCCTCGCTTCGCGGCGGACGTATCCGCTGAATTCCAGTTTCAGGCCCACCTACAACATGTCCATCAACCTGCTGGCGCAGTTCGGCCGGCCCAGGGCCCGCGAGATCCTCGAATCCTCCTTCGCCCAGTTCCAGGCGGACCGCTCAGTGGTGGGGCTGGCAAAGCAAGTGCGCAGCCGCGAGGAGTCCCTGGCCGGGTTCAGCAAGGCGATGAACTGCCACCTCGGCGACTTTACCGACTATTCCCGGATCCGGCGGGCACTTTCCGACGCCGAGAAGAACGCCTCCCAAACCAGTTCCCGGGCCAGGAAATCCGTCACCGAGGACTCCCTGAGCCGGTTGCTGCCCGGCGATGTGGTGGATGTTCCGACCGGCCGGGCGCCCGGACTCGCCGTCGTCCTGAGCTCCGACCACCACTCCCGCGAGCCCCGGCCCGCCGTCATGACGCTGGACAATCAGCTGCGGCGGATCGGAACCCAGGACGTGGAGGGGCCGCTGACCCCCATCACTCGGGTCAGGATCCCCAAATCCTTCAACGCCAAGGTGCCCAAGTCGCGACGCGATCTGGCGTCATCGGTCCGGAACGCCCTCCGGGAAAACCGGCCCCCCGCCCCGCCGAGCCGGAACGAGGACTTCGGCCGCGCCGCTGCCCAGCCTGATCAGGAAAAACGGATCGCCGAGCTGCGCCGCCAGCTCCGCGCCCACCCATGCCACGGCTGCAGCGAACGGGAGGACCACGCGCGCTGGTCCGAACGCTACTGGAAACTCCGCCAGGAAACCGACGGTCTGGTGCGCAATATCCAGGGACGCACCAACACCATCGCCAAGACCTTCGACCGGGTGTGCGGTGTGCTCTCCAGCTACGGCTACCTGGAAACGTCCGACGCCGGAGCGCTGACCATCAGCCCCGACGGTCAACGGCTGCGCCGGATCTACGGCGAAAAGGACCTGCTGATCTCGCAGTCCCTGCGGCTGGGCGCGTTCAGCGACCTCGACGCCGCGGAGGTCGCGGCCCTGGCCAGTGTCCTGGTTTACCAGGCCAAACGCGAGGAACGCGGGCTCCGGCCCAAGATGCCGAGCGTCTCGCTGGAATCGGCTGTCGACATCGTGGTCTCTGAATGGTCCGCGCTGGAAGATGTTGAGGAAGCCAACAAGCTGCCGCTGACCGGAGAACCCGAGCTCGGCCTGGTCTGGCCGATCTTCAAGTGGGCCAGGGGCCGGCACCTGCAGGACGTCCTCAGCGGCACAGACCTGGCGGCCGGCGATTTCGTCCGGTGGGTGAAGCAGGTCATTGACCTGCTGGACCAGCTCGCGAAAATCCCGACGCTGGACCCGCGGGTCTCGCGGCTCTGCGGGGACGCGATCACACTGATTAAGCGCGGCGTCGTCGCTTACTCCTCCGTGGCGTGACCGCCCCGGCCACCCGGCCCGTCCCCACCGTCGTCCGATCCGTCCGGCCTGTGCCGGGCGCCAGTTGCAAGGAGTCCCAGAGCCATGACCGATTTCCCGGCCACCCCCGCGCCCCGCAAGGTAACGCTGTACCGGAACGGTTCGGTCTACACCGCCGCGGACCCCTTCGCCACGGCCATGCTGGTCGACGGCGACACCGTTGCCTGGGTCGGTTCCGAGCAGGCTGCCACCTCAATCGCCGACGCCTCCATGGAAGTCATTGACCTTCACGGTGCGCTGCTCGCCCCCGGCTTCGTGGATTCCCATGTCCACCTGACCGAGACGGGCATTTCGCTGGACTCGCTGCAGCTCGCCGGTGTGCGTTCTGCCGGGGAACTGCTCGACGCCGTCGCCAGCGCCTCCGGCTCCAGCGCGGGCGGCACCGTCCTGGGCCACGGCTGGGACGAGACCCGGTGGCCGGACCCGGCGCTGCCATCCCGGGAGGAACTCGAACGCGCGGCCGGCGGACGGAACGTCTACCTCTCCCGGGTTGACGTGCACTCGGCCCTGGTGTCCTCCTCACTGGCGGCGGGCGCAGATCTGGACGGCGTCGACGGCTCCGGTGCCGGCAGCCAGGTCAAACGTGCCGCGCACACCGCTGCCCGGCTCGCGGCCCGCCGCCTGCCCGCCGCGGCGCTGCGCGGATACCAGCAGCTGGCCCTCGCCGAAGCGGCAGCCAACGGCTATGTGGCCCTTGCCGAAATGGCGGCGCCGCATATCGGCAGCGTCGAGGACCTTCAGCTGGCCTCCGCCTGGAACACAGGACCGGCCGCGGTCCCGGAGATTCTGCCGTACTGGGGCGAGCTGGCCACGTCGGCAGATCATGCCCGGTCCATTCTCGACGGCCTGGGTGTTCCAGTGCTCGGCCTTGCCGGTGACCTCAACATGGACGGCTCGATCGGTTCGCGGACCGCGGCCCTGCGCGCGGACTACAGCGACGCCCCAGGGGAGCGCGGCAGCCTGTACCTGTCCGTGGCGGAGGCCGCGGCCCACCTCGCCGCGTGCTCGCTGCTGGGCGTCCAGGCCGGATTCCATGTGATTGGCGACGCCGGACTGGATGCCGCGCTCGACGCCCTCGACCTGGCTGCGGCAGAAGTCGGAGAACAGAAAGTCAGATCCGCCGGCCACCGCCTGGAACACGTCGAACTCGCCGACGCCGAATCCATCCGCAGGCTCGCCAGCTACTCCGTGACGGTCAGCGCCCAGCCGGGCTTTGATGCGGCCTGGGGGAGTGCGGACGGTCTCTACGCCCGGCGCCTTGGGTCCCGGCGCGGTGGCATGAACCCCTTCGCCTCCATTTACGCCGCCGGAGTCCCGGTTTGCTTTGGCAGCGACAGCCCGGTTACGCCCTTGCGGCCCTGGGACAGCGTCCGGGCCTGCCTGCAGCACAACAACCCCGCGGAGCAGATCTCGGCCCGTGCGGCGTTCCTCGGCCACACCCGGGCTGGCTGGCGGGCTGCCCGGTACCGGAACCCGATGGCCGGCCAGCTGGTGCCCGGCGCTCCCGCCAGTTTCGCCGTATGGGAAGTGGAGGAGCTCATGGTCCAGGTAGCCGACGGCCGGGTCCAGTCCTGGAGCACCGACCCCCGCGCCCGCACGCCGCTGCTGCCTGCCCTGGATACCGGCACCGATCCGGCCTGCCTGCAGACCGTCCGGGACGGCCGGGAATTGTTCGCCAGCGGCTCGCTCCGGGCCTGACCAGGGGCCGGGCCTGCGAGGTCGGCCCCGAAACTTCAACCGGGTGGATGCCGCCCTGACCTGCAGCAATAGGAGAATCGGCAGGTCACGGAGCGGTTGACAGATCATGGCCTCCCCGTAGCATTGAGGCTCAACGGAGGGTTTGCGGACGACGCTTCCTCCGGACGTCCCCCGGTCATTTGGAGTTGCCACCATCGCGGCAACTCGTCTTGGTCGTGGCCATGGGTACCCCCAGGGGGCGGGTCCACTTCGCAGCAGAAAACGGTTCCGGCGGCGCTTTCCGCTGGCTGCCGGAACTGGCCCGAAGCGGGTGGACCTGCCCGGAGACCACGTGGGCTCAACGGGTCCGGCGATTGCCTATAATGGAGAGTTGCGCCCGGTGTCGCTTCACTGACCGCCCGGCGTTCGACCGCTCCCTTCAAGGAAAGGCCCCGCTGTGCGTGTCCTCACGATTATCCCGACCTACAACGAGCTGGAATCGTTGCCCAAGACCCTCGGGCGCCTGCGCACTGCCGTGCCGCACTCCGACGTTCTGGTGGTGGATGACAATAGCCCCGACGGCACCGGGCAGCTGGCGGACCGCTTCGCCGCTGAGGACAGCCAGGTCCACGTCCTGCACCGCGCAGGTAAGGCCGGCCTCGGCGCCGCCTACATCGCCGGATTCAGGTGGGGTCTCGACGCCGGTTACGACGTCCTTGTCGAGATGGACGCCGACGGTTCGCACCAGCCGGAACAGCTTCCCCAGTTGCTGGAGGCTGTCGAGCAGGGCGCCGACCTTGCCATGGGCTCCCGCTGGGTGCCCGGCGGCAGCGTCGTCAACTGGCCGCTGTACCGGCAGGCCATCTCCCGGGTCGGCAGCACTTACGCCCGGCTTCTTTTGGGCCTGCAGATCAAGGACGTCACCGGGGGCTTCCGGGCGTTCCGCCGGAGCACTCTGGAGAAACTGAACCTCGACGCCGTCGACTCGGTCGGCTACGGTTTCCAGGTGGATCTGGCGTGGCGTGTAGCGAAGCTGGGGCTGACAATCGTCGAACGCCCCATCACCTTCGTTGAGCGCGAGCTCGGCGCTTCAAAGATGAGCGGCAACATCGTGGTCGAGGCCATGGTCAACGTGACGAAGTGGGGACTGGCTGCCCGCTGGAGCACCCTCGCCGGGAAACTCAACCGCAAGAAATCCTAGCCCGGACGGCCCACGCAAAGGGCCGGATCCGCTTCCCGTCGTGGGAATGCGGATCCGGCCCTTTCTTGCTGTGGCGGCGGCTGTGGCCCTAGGCCGAACGGCGTTCGCCGCGGCGTTCACGCAGGATGGTCAGGCGGTCCTCGAGAATCTGCTCCAGCTCGGGCAGCGAACGACGCTCAAGAAGCATGTCCCAGTGCGTGCGGACTGCCTTTTCATTGAGGTTCACAGGGCGTTCGCCGTCGACGAGCAAGGCTTCCTTGCCGGTTTTGGATACCCATACCGGAGGGATTTCGGCTTCCGAAGAGAAGGTCACGAACACCTGCTCGCCATCCGCGCAACGGTACTCGACACGCTGGCGCGGGGCCGGCTCAACGCCGGATTCGGTTTCCATGCTCTGTGCGCCCAAGCGCATACCCCGCAGGCTGCGATCGCTCATCTTTTCTCCCTCTATTCGGTTCGCAGGGTCACGCCCTGCGTTCGCCGGGGGCCGTAAGGCCGCGCCGGACAACTGTCTGCATCGCGCCGTCTCACGGAACCCACACCGGATGTATCGTCACTGGATAAAACGCTTTGCGAAGCTTAAATGTTCCGCCGGACTGAACCAGCCGGACAAATACTCAACTATACGGGAACGAACCGCCGCGGGTAAAGCCTGCCCGGTCGCGGGCAACGCAAAGGGAGGCGCCCGCCAGGCGGACGCCTCCCTCAGAAGGCCCAGCGGCTAGGCCTGCGGCTGAACGCCGATGCCCGCCGCGGGGTTGGTGCTGATTGGCTTGGTGCTGACAGGGGCGGCCGCGGGAGCCGCCGGAGGGGTGGCCGCGGGCTCCGCCGCCGCGTCGGAGCCGGGCCCAAAGAGCCCGTCGTTGAGCTGGCCGTCCTTGCTGCCGCCCAGCGCATTGCCGATTCCTTTGAGCGCCTCGCCGACTTCACTCGGGATGATCCACAACTTGTTCGCGGAGCCTTCCGCGATCTTGGGGAGGGTCTGCAGGTACTGGTATGCGAGGAGTTTCTGGTCGGGGTTGCCCTTGTGGATCGCATCGAAGACCTTCTGGATGGCCTGGGCCTCGCCGTCGGCCCGCAGAATCGCCGCTTTGGCGTCACCTTCCGCCTTGAGGATCGAGGACTGCCGCTGGCCTTCGGCGGTGAGGATGGCGGACTGCTTGGTGCCTTCCGCGGTCAGGATGGCGGCGCGGCGGTCACGTTCAGCGCGCATCTGCTTCTCCATCGAATCCTGAATGGAGTGGGGCGGATCAATGGCTTTGAGCTCCACCCGGGAAACGCGGATGCCCCAGCGGCCGGTCGCTTCATCCAGCACGCCGCGGAGCTGGCCATTGATCTGGTCGCGTGAGGTCAGAGCCTCTTCGAGGTTCAGGCCACCGACGACGTTTCGGAGCGTCGTCGTGGTGAGCTGCTCGACCGCCTGGATGTAGTTGGCGATCTCGTACGTGGCCGCACGCGCGTCCGTTACCTGGAAGTACACCACAGTGTCGATCGAGACCACGAGGTTGTCCTCCGTGATGACCGGCTGAGGCGGGAAGGACACCACCTGTTCGCGGAGGTCCAGCAGCGGCAGCAGCCGGTCCACGAACGGAATCAGAATCGTGAGGCCGGGGTTCAGCGTCCGCTGGTACTTGCCGAGCCGTTCGACGACGCCGGCGCGGGCCTGCGGGACAATCCGCACGGACCGGACCAAGACGATTATCACGAACGCGACGAGCACCAGCAGCACGATTGCGACTGCGATATCCATACATCACCTATTCCCCAGCTTGGTCTTGCTATGGTGTGCGGCGGTGTCCCGCCGTCCCCGGCGCCGGTACCGGCGGCCGGAATTCCTGTGCGGGCTACTGGATGGCGGTTTCGGGCTGCTGGGCAACGACGGCGGTGGCGCCGTCGATGGCGCTGACGATCGCATGCTGGCCGGGTGCCAGGACGCCGTTCTCTGACCGGGCGCTCCAAACGTCACCGCCGATCTTGACCAGGCCGCCGTTGGCGCTGACTGATTCCATGACGAGGGCGGATTCACCAATCAGCCGCTCGATGTTGCTGCGGCTGTCGGCGGGGCCCTTGTGGAGGTGCTTGAGGGCCACGGGCCGGATGAAACCGATCATCAGCAAGGACACGACGCAGAAGGCGACGATTTGCAGGCCGAGGTCGGCGCCGGCGAAGGACGCGACCAGCCCGGCGAGGGCTCCGCCGCCCAGCATGATGAAGAACAGGTCGAGGGTGAGCATTTCGACTACGGCGAACACCAGGAACGCCGTGAGCCACAACGCCCACCAGTTTTCAGGCAGCCATTCCAACATCTTTTCCCCTTCGCCCCCGGGGTCTGCGTGCTCAGGCCCTCAGTAACCGTGACTCCATCCTAAACCGAACGGCACCCGCCGCCGAGGGAAGCGGACAGCCGTTGTTGAATGTACCCAAGTCGTTACCACCGGGTCAGCCGGCGGTCAGCCCAGCGGCCGGAAAACGCCGATCCGGAACCGGGCCGTCACGGCTGTCAGCGGGGGAAGTCCGGCGGCGAGCGTCGCCAGCGTGGTCCGGTCCAGATGGTGCCCGGCCGGGCCCATGAGAGCCAGCCGGGTGACATCCTCCGGGGCGAGCCGGAGCGGGACATCAAGGTCCTCGGTGGAAGCCGGAGAGAAAGAACCGCCCAGCGACGCCGCGAGCCGCTCCTCCTTGGCCGGATCGATCCCGAGCATGCCGGCCCGGCCAGCCACCTCCTGAAGGTGGCCCGGCCGCGGTGTGACGACTATCAACCGGCCGCCCGGCCGCAGCACCCTGGCGAACTCACCGGCGTTGCGCGGGGCAAAGACGACGGTGACGACGTCGACAGCGCTGTCGGCCAACGGCAGCGGCTGCCACACGTCACTGACGAGGTTCACGGCTTCGGGGTTCAGTTTCGCGGCCCGGCGAAGAGCGTATTTCGAGATATCCAGGCCGACCGCCTGTACAGGGGCCGCTTCCCGCGCCGCCTGGTCCAGGACCTCGCGGAGGTAGTGTCCTGTTCCGGTGCCCGCGTCCAGCACTGTCTGCGGCGTGTCCGGAGTGCCACCGGCGAGGGCCCGGACTGCGCAGTCGGCCACGGCGTCCGCGAGCGGGCGGTAATGGCCGGCGGAGAGGAAGTCGAAGCGTGCCGCCACCATGTCGGCCGTATCTGCTTCAAAGACGGTGCCTTTTCCCACCAGCAAGTTAAAGTACCCCTGTTTGGCGGCATCAAAACTGTGGCCGGCAGGGCACCCCAGCGTCCGTGTCCCGCTCGGGGTGAGACGGGCCCGGCAGACCGGGCACAGCAGCGAAGAAGCGCGGGCGGGTGGCATACTGTCCATCCTAGGCTCGGCGTGATGTCTGTGGCCCCGGTCGGCGCCGCAGACCCGTTGACGTGAGCTATTTCACTGCCGCAGAAACTGGGGTTAGGCTCGCACACGTGAAATCCGATCATTTGCCCCTGCTGAATTCCGTGTCCACCCCCGCCGTGCATCCGGACGGCCGGCGCGCCGTGGTCTCCGTGACCAGGCCTGACTTCGACGCGGATGCGTACGTAGGCCAGTTGTGGACCGTGCCGCTGGACCCGGGGCGTGCGCCGCGCCGGCTGACCCGCGGTTTCCGCGACACGGCCCCGGACTTCTCGCCGGACGGGCTCGTGCTCGCATTCCTGCGTGCCACCGCCGGCGGCAAGCCGCAGCTGCACATTGTGGAGGCCGGCGGCGGGGAGCCGCAGCCGGTCACCGACGCACCGCTGGGCGTGCTCGAGTTTGCGTGGTCCCCCGACTCCCGGCGCGTCGTTTATGCCGCCCGGATCCCGGCGGCCGGCCGCTACGGCAGCATCGACGGGGTCGGCGCCGGCAGCGAGGACGCCCGGCTGATCACCGACTACAAGTACCGGATGAACGGTGTCGGGTACACGGCCGACAAACCGGCCCAGCTCTTCGTCGTCGACGTACCGGAGCTCGGTGCCGAACCCAGGGTCCCCCCGCGGGGACGCGCTGTGAAAGACCGCGCCGCCGCAGTTGCCTCCGACGGGAGCACTGACGGGGCAGCCGGGTCCCTGCTGCCCGCCGCAGAGCAGCTGACCACCGCAGCCACCGACCATACCGGCGCGAGCTTCGGGACCGACGGGCGGTCCGTGTACTTCACCGCCGCCCTGCACGAGGGCAGCGACGCCGATCTGGCAAGCGGCATCTACCGTCTTCCGGTCGGCGGAGCGGCGGGAGAAAGCACCGGGGGCGCGGATCCGGTGCTCCTCGCGCCGGCGAACACCGGCAGGCAGACAGTCCACGCTGCGCGCCAGTCACACGACGGGAAGTGGCTGTTCTTCCTCGCCCAGGACCTCGGACGCTCGGGGCAGGACTTCGTGGCACGCAACACCGCCTTGTACAAGATGCCTGCCGGCGGTGGCGACGCGACGCTGCTCAGTGACGTTCAGACCATGGACCTGAGCTGCGACGGCAGGCTTGAACTGGCGGGCCCGGACTCGGCCCTGCTGCTGAACAACGCCCGGGGAACGGTCGAGCTGATCGAATTCAGCGCCCTGGGGGACCACCGGGTACTGGTCCATGGCAGCCGCGTAGTCACCGGCGCCGCCGCGAACGGGGGTTCGCTTGCGGTCAGTTTCGCAGACGCGTCCACAGCCGGCGATGTGGCAATGCTGGAAAACGGGCAGCTCCGGCTCCTGACGGACTTCTCCGCACCGCTGCGGTCCGGGGCCGGCATTCTGGAACCGCTAGAGCTCACCATTCCGTCCACCGACGGCTATTCCGTCCACGGCTGGCTCGTGAAGCCACCGGGCGAGGGCCCGCACCCGGTCCTGCTGAACATCCACGGCGGCCCGTTCGCCCAGTTCACCGGGGCCCTTTTCGACGAAGCCCAGGTCTATGCCGACGCCGGCTATGCGGTCCTGATGTGCAACCCCCGTGGTTCTGCAGGTTACGGACAGGACCATGGACGGTCCATCAAGGAGAAGATGGGAACCCTGGACATGCAGGACGTCCTGGCGTTCCTCGACGGCGCGCTGACCGCCGACGACGAGCTCGACCCCGGCGCGCTCGGCATCATGGGGGGCTCCTATGGCGGCTACCTCACCGCCTGGACCATCAGCCACGACCACCGCTTTCGGGCCGCGATCGTGGAACGCGGTTTTCTCGATCCCGTGAGCTTTACGGGGTCCTCAGACATCGGCTGGTTCTTCGGCGGGGAATATACCGGCGGCACGGCCGAACTCATGGCAGCCCAAAGCCCGATGGCCCGCGTGGACCAGGTGCGCACCCCCTCCCTCATCATTCACAGCGAGGAGGATCTCCGGTGCCCGGTGGAGCAGGGCCAGCGCTACTTCACCGCGCTCAAACAGCTGGGGGTTCAGGCTGCGTTCCTGGTCTTTCCGGGAGAGAACCATGAACTTTCGCGCAGCGGGACACCGCACCACCGCAAGCAGCGCTTCGACCGGATCCTGCAGTGGTGGGCCCGGTACCTTCCGACGGCCGCCAACCCGGCACCCGCGGCTCGGGCCTAAGAGCCGCCGCTGGCACCGCAGGTCCGGCGTGATCACCGGCCCTACCGGCCCGGCAGGAACCCGAGTTCCTGCCGGGCGAGGCTGATGTCGGGGTGCGCCCAGCGGGCCGAATACTCTGCATTGGTGGTGAGGGAGCGCAGCTCGGAGCGGTCCAGGTAAAGAATGCCGTGCAGGTGGTCGGTTTCGTGCTGGACGATCCGCGCTTGCCAGCCGCGGAATTCCCGCTGCTGCGGGCTCCCGTCGGGAGCGGTGAAATCCAGCAGCACCTGGGCGGGCCGGGTGACGGCGGCCTGGAGCCCGGCCAGGGACAGGCACCCTTCGTAGAACGCCGCAGTGGAACCACCCTGGGGCTGGTAGCCCGGGTTGAGCATGGCGAAGAACGGCAGCGGATCCCGCCCGCGCACCGTCGCGACGGCAGGATCGACGTCGTACTGGTCTTCCAGCACTGCCAGCTGCAACGGTACCCCCAGCTGGGGCGCCGCCAGGCCCACGCCGGGCGCTTTGTGCATCACCCGGCGCAACAGGTCAATGAACTGGGAGAGTTCGGCGTCGCTGAGTTGCCCGTCGTACGGCGCGGCGATCTGCCGGAGCACAGGATGCCCCGCCTGGACAATGGCGGGGAGTTCCCCGCCCGCCAGGAGCTGCTGAACGGCTTCCTGGATGCGGGCGGCACTGAAGTCCGTCGGCTTGGCGTGGGAGGGCGTGGCAATCGAAGGCATGGAAACAGACTACTGGCGTCCGCAGGCCGTTGTGAGGAAATCGTAGATGCGACCGCGCAGGAGTGCGCCGGCGTCGATTTTCAGGATCCCGTCCCGGCCGCCCGCGGAGACCCTGAGGGGCAACAACGTGCCCACTTTGTCGTCCGCTATGGCGTGGGGATCGCAACGTGCGGGCCTGATCCCCAGACGGACCCGCAGGGCGGCATCCCCGGCACGGACCGAGACGGACCGCGGCCAGGGCACCTCCGGGTCCTCGTCGAGGAGAGTGGTCCCGTCGATCCGGGCAAGTGTCAGGCTTTGCGTTGCCGCGGGGGTACCGGTGCCGGGCCGCGGCGTGATGGACAGGGTGAGGACGGCGCTGTGCGCACCGGCAGGGACCTCCAACTCGGGCAACAGCCGGATATCCGCGACCTCGGCCACAGCCTGCGCGAGGCACATTTCCGTGTTGTTCCGGCTCATCACGCCAAAAGGATCAGGGGCCCGCACCGTCACCGCGGGTCCGGCACCGCTGTCCCCGGCCAGCCGGAACGCCACCGTTGCCCCCGGGTCCGTCGGTGTTGCCGGCGGGCTGCACACGGGTGTCCGCAGCTGGGCCGGCAGGATCTTGGTCTGGCCCGGCGGAAGCTCAGTCCCGCCCGGTGCCGCGTGCCACTCGATGGTCCCGGAGAAGAGCGGACTGGCCACGGCTGCGCTGAGGACCGTCACCGGGCCGGCGGTGTTGTTCGTCAGCTGGACGGCAATGATTTGGCGGCTGTAGTTGTCGCGGAGCTGATTGATCTCGGCGGTGACCGGGGCCACCGGCGCCGCTGCTGCCGGCGGCCCCGACGCTGCTGCCGGCGGCCCCGACACTGGGGCAGGCGGGGCGCCGGCACCGGAGGGTCCGGCGCTGCAGGACACGGTCAGGGCCAGGGCTGCCGTGGCCGCGGCAACTCTGCCCGGCCGGACGGATCGGGGTCCGCCGGCCAACGGGCGCAGCGGGGCGGAAAGGGAGCCCATGAGCCCAGTGTATTCCCGGCCGGAATCCCCCCGGCCGGCCGCGTCAGTGCATGGTGAACCGGCGGGCCACGAAGCCGTTGACAGCGGGGACCGAAGCGGCCGCAGCGAGCGCACGGTTGCGCAGCGACCAGGGTGCTGCCGGCAGCGGCCGCCCCAGCGCCATGTTGATTTCGGCCTGACGGGCTGCCCGGTCGGCCGCTCGCGTGCGGGCAGCCTCGAAGGCCCGCAGGTCCGCCGCCACGTTTGCTCCGCCGAGCGCCGAGAGAACGAGCGGCGCCAGGGCAACGGCGTCGAGCCAGCCCAGGTTCATGCCCTGGCCACCGATCGGGCTGATCTCGTGGGCCGCATCACCGATCAGCACGATCCGGCCGGCCACCATCCTGTCAACCAACCGGGAGCGCGCGCCGAAACGGCTCAGCATGGTGTTCCCCGAGGCATCGACGTCGATTCCTGTCCGCCGTCGAATCAGGTCTGCGAGCCCGATGGCGTCATCCGTCACTTCGGTGTCCGCTACGTTTCCGGCGTCCAGCGGGTTCCCGGCGTCTGCAAGGCGTACCACCCAGCGCCGCCGCGACCCCGGCAGCGGGAAGGACTCCACGATGCCCCCGCTTTCCAGGAACAGCGCCGCGTCCGGACCAAATCCTGTGGTGTCGGCGAAATCGCCCATCAGGTAGGTTTCCGGATAATCCCTCGCCCGTACTGCTGTTCCGAGCTGGCCGCGGACGGTGGACCTGACACCGTCGGCGGCGATGACGATGGACGCCGTATACCGGACTGTCTCAGCGGCCTTCGTCGCTTCCGCGGTGACCTGGCCGGCACCGGCGTGCAGGCCGGCGACCTGGACACCGCGGTGCAGGGCCTCAGGGTCCAGCTGGCGGACGCGGTCTTCGAGGTGGGCTGCGGTCCTGGACTGCGGCAGGGCGAGGACGAACGGGTAACTGTCCGAAACGCCGGCGAAGGACATGCGTGCCAGGGTCCTGCCGCCGGCAACGGCGACGCCACACCGGATGGGTACTCCTTCATCGACCAGGGCCTGCGCCACGCCGGTTCCCTCGAGCGCTTCAAGCGCCGGAGGGTGAATGCCGATGGCCCGGGAATGCAGTTCGGGTGCAGTCCGTCGTTCCAGGATCCGGACGCTGGCACCCCCCTGGAGCAGCAATGCCGCCATGAACAGTCCTACCGGGCCGCCGCCGATCACCAGGACGTCAATCACCTTGGTCTGCCTCGGCCCCGGCGTCCTTGGTGAGCACCAGCAGGTTGCGGAAGGGAGCCCGGGGTTCGACCCGCCACCCAGGCGGAGCAACGGTCCGGAGTTCCGCAGCGGTGTAGCTGCGGCGGATGGAGGTCAGCCCGTCCTGCCTGATGTAGGAACCGGTAAAGGGCCAGGAGCCGGCGAAGAATAGGGCGTACGCGGCCGGGCTGCGGCGCAGGTCGCTGTGAATGACTGTCCCGCGGCACAACGCCGCGGACTCGGCCAGGAACCCGGGAAGTTCCGCCTGGCCCAGATGGTGCAGCACATGGTTGGACACCACCAGGTCGAAGCTGAGGCTCTCGCCGGCCAGCTCAGCCGCCGTGGACCGGCGGAACGTTACGCCGGTTCCGGCATGCCGCTCCGCAGCGAAGCGGCTGGCCCGGGGATCAGGATCGATGGCTGTGATGTGCAGGCGGAGCCCGTCCGTGGCCGCCCAGCGGGAGAGCATTACCGGCACGTCGCCGCCGCCGCAGCCGATGTCCAGCAGGGTGGCGGGGCCTCGGCGCAGGCGTGGCCGGATTTGGCGGCGGTAGATGCCGCGCCAACCCGAGACTGCGCGGTTAACCAGGGCGAACTGGGCGTAGGTGCGGTCCAGCCGGTCCGGGTCGCAGCCGGGCAGGTCCATTTCCTCGACGGCGTGCGCCGCACGTTTGCGCAGTAGGAGCACCGGGGCTCACGCCAGCGCTGACGCAGGCTGCGCGGACCGGAAGTCAGCGGCCGCGTTCCCGGTCAACACCGGCCGCCCCTCGCCGAGCGGGCTGCCGAGCTTGGTGAACAACGCGGATTCCACCGTCAGCCCGGGCCCGAACGCCATCGAACAAATCCGTTCGCCGCCGTCGCTGTCCGCTGCCGGCGGCAGGTCCAGGATGCGCTTGAGTACGAACAGCACGGTGGCGCTGCTCATATTGCCGAAGTTCCGCAGGGTCTCCCGGGCGGGGATCAGCTGCTCATCGCTCAGCTCCAGCCGGGACTGGACCTTGTCCAGGATGCTCCGGCCGCCCGGGTGGATGGCCCAGTGCCGGATGTCGCTGTAGGGCTGTCCCCGGAGAGCGTCGTCGCGGGAGAGCAGCGGTTCCAGGGCGCTGATGATGTGGTCATCGATGATGTGCGGGACGTAGTTGCCGAGGACCATTTCAAAACCCTCGTCGCCGATGTTCCAGGCCATGGATTCCTCGCCGACCGGAGTCAGCACGGTCTCGAAGTGGTCCAGCTGCAACAGCGCCGGTTCTCCGGCGTCCTCGCGGGCAGTGATGACGGCGGCAGCGGCGCCATCGGCAAACAACGCGGATCCCATGATCGTGTCAGGGTCGTTGGAGGTCCGCACGTGCAGTGAGCAAAGCTCGGCGCTGACCACCAGGACCACCGCGTCCGGGTCAGCCTCGCAGAAGGATTTGGCTGCCCGCAGTGCCGGGAACGCGGCGTAGCAGCCCATGAATCCCAGGTGGTACCGCTGCACGGACGGATTCAGGCCAAGTGCACGGACGATTTTGTAGTCCGGACCGGGGTTGAAAAACCCGGTGCAGGAGACAGTGATGAGGTGCGTGATGCTGGTTGGGGGGAGCCCCGGGCAGGCCTCAAGGGCCTTCCGGGCCGCTTCGACGAAGAGTTTCGTGGCCTCCACCGCGAAGATTTCGTTGCGAACCTTGGTGCTTGGGCTGAGCAGGAGCCCCGTTCCGGCGTCGAAGAATTTCGGATTGTCCGTGGTTTGATCCTTGGTCAGCTCCTCCACGGCGGTGTGGCGGGTGTCGATCGCGGCGGAATCAAAACATGTGCTGATCAGGCGGGTTCCGAGCCGGGTGAGCCCCGGCTGGGCCGCAAACACATCCCGGGCCTCCGATTGAATCAGTACCGTAGCGGGGACAGCAGTTTCCAGGGACCTCACGTAGACCGTCATGGTTCATTCTCATTGAGGCCGGCACAGAAGACAAATGTATGCGGTCGCAAATCCGGGTCCTAAGCTGGTTAGATTTAGGCACCACGAGCCGCCGGTGCAGAGGGAGAGAAGATGAGTATGGCCACGAAGCCGCAGACGCAGTCACCATCGCGGCATGTTGCCGACACCCACGATTTCCTTCGGGTGGTCGGTGCCCGGGAGAACAATCTCAAAGATGTCACTGTGGAAATCCCGAAGCGCCGGCTGACGGTGTTCACCGGCGTCTCCGGCTCAGGCAAGAGCTCGCTGGTGTTCGCGACGATCGCCGCGGAGTCGCAGCGGATGATCAACGAAACCTACAGCGCGTTTGTGCAGGGCTTCATGCCCAACCTGGCACGGCCCGACGTCGACTTCCTGGAGGGGCTGACGACCGCGATCATCGTCGACCAGGAGCGGATGGGCGCGAATCCCCGCTCCACGGTCGGCACGGCCACGGACGCCAACGCGATGCTCCGGATCCTCTTCAGCCGGCTGGGTTCGCCGCGGGTGGGTCCGCCCACGGCGTTCTCCTTTAACGTGCCCACCCGGAAGGCGAGCGGGGTCATGAGCACGGAAAAGAGCGGCAGGGTGGAGAAAAGCGTCGTCCAGAACGCCGTCTACCTGGGCGGCATGTGTCCGCGGTGCGAGGGCATGGGCGCGGTCTCCGACTTCGACCTCACGGCGCTCTACGATGCCACCAAGTCGCTCGCCGGGGGTGCCCTGACGGTTCCCGGCTACAGCATGGACGGGTGGTACGGCCGGATCTTCAGCGGTGCGGGCTTCGACATGGACAAGCCGATCGCCAAATACACCAAAAAGGAATTGGATGACCTGCTCTACAAGGAGCCGACCAAGATCAAGGTCGAGGGCATCAACCTGACGTATGAGGGCTTGATTCCGAAGATCCAGAAGTCGATGCTGTCCAAGGATGTCGACGCGATGCAGCCGCATATCCGCGCGTTCGTCGACCGCGCCATCACGTTCCAGGCCTGCCCCGAATGCAACGGGACGCGGCTCAGCCCGGAAGCCAGGTCCTCGAAAATCCAGGGCAGGAATATCGCTGAACTGTGCGAGATGCAGATCAGCGATCTGGCCCTCTGGGTCCGTGCACTCAACGAGCCGTCAGTCGCCCCCCTGCTCAAGGGCCTGCGGCACCTGCTCGAGTCGTTCACCGAAATCGGGCTGGGCTACCTTTCACTGGACCGGCCGGCGGGCACGCTGTCCGGGGGAGAGGCCCAGCGGACCAAGATGATCCGGCATCTGGGTTCATCCCTCACCGACATTACATACGTCTTCGACGAACCGACGATCGGCCTGCACCCGCACGACATCGAGCGGATGAACCAGCTGCTGCTGCAATTGCGGGACAAGGGAAACACCGTGCTCGTCGTCGAGCACAAGCCGGAGACCATCGCCATCGCTGACCACGTCGTCGACCTTGGTCCCGGCGCCGGCACCGAAGGCGGCCGCGTCTGCTTCGAAGGAAGCGTGCTGGATCTGCGGGGCAGTGGCACCATTACCGGCCGCCACCTCGATGACCGGGCCGCGGTCAAGGACGCAGTGCGCACGCCCACCGGGATGCTTCAGGTGCGCGGCGCCTCAGCGCACAACCTGAAGGACGTCGACGTCGATATCCCCCTCGGCGTGCTGTGCGTGGTCACCGGTGTCGCCGGCTCGGGCAAGAGCTCACTGATCCACGGCTCCGTTGCGGGCCGGAACGGCGTAGTGGTGATCGACCAGGGCGCCATCAAGGGGTCCCGGCGCAGCAATCCGGCGACCTACACGGGCCTTCTGGAGCCGATCCGCAAGGCGTTCGGCAAGGCCAACGGCGTGAAGCCGGCGCTGTTCAGCTCCAACTCCGAAGGCGCCTGTCCCACCTGCAACGGCGCGGGTGTCATCTTCACCGAGCTGGGCGTCATGGCCACCGTCGAGTCCACCTGCGAGGACTGCGAGGGCCGGAGGTTTATGGCGTCGGTCCTGGAGTACAAGCTGGCCGGCCGCGACATCGCCGACGTGCTGGCCATGTCGATGACCGAGGCCGAGGCGTTTTTTGGCACCGGCGAGGCGAAGACGCCGGCGGCGCACAGGATCCTCGACCGGCTTGTGGACGTGGGACTCGGCTACCTCACGCTCGGTCAGCCGCTCACCACCCTTTCCGGCGGCGAGCGGCAGCGCGTGAAGCTCGCCACCCAGATGGCGGAGAAGGGTGAGGTGTATGTCCTCGACGAGCCCACCACCGGCCTGCACCTGGCGGATGTCCGGAACCTGCTGGGCCTTCTCGACCGTCTGGTGGAGTCGGGCAAGTCGGTCATCGTCATCGAACACCACCAGGCCGTCATGGCGCACGCGGACTGGATCATCGACCTCGGCCCGGGCGCCGGGCACGACGGCGGCCGGATCGTTTACGAAGGTACCCCGGCCAGCCTCGTCGCCGCGCAGTCCACGCTCACCGGCCAGCACCTCGCAGCCTACGTTCAGCGGTGACCGGCCAGCAGTGCGCCGGCGGGCCCGGCCAGCAGTGCGCCGGCGGGCCCGGCGGGAGTTAGGCCTCCGCCCCGGCGGGTTCGGCGGCCAGGTTCCGCTTGAGGATTTTTCCGCTTGGCCCGAGGGGGAGCTCGCTGAGCAGCCGGATGATCCGCGGGTATTTGTAGGCTGCCAGTTGCGCGCTGGCGAAGGCGATCAGCTCGGCATCGGTGGCGGTGGCTCCCGCGTCCAGCACGATCGCTGCGGCGACTTCCTGGCCATGGACCTCGTGTGGAACCCCGTAGACGGCGGCGCTGACCACCTGCGGGTGGGTCAGGAGGATTTCCTCCACTTCCCGGGGGTAAACGTTGTACCCGTTGCGGATGATCATGTCCTTCTTGCGGTCCACGATCCGCAGGTAGCCGTCCCCGTCCTTGGTGCCAAGGTCTCCGGTGCGGAACCAGCCGTCGACGATCGCCTCGGCGGTGGCCTCCGGCCGGTTGAGGTAGCCCTTCATGAGGAGGTGTCCGCGGATGACCAGCTCGCCGAGTTCGCCGCGGGGCAGCAGTTCGATGCTTTCCACGGTTTCGGCCCGGGCGATTTCAATGTCGACACCCCAGATGGCGGTCCCTATCGTTCCGGGGCGCGGGGGTGTGCCCACGTGGTTGAACGCGGCGACGGGCGACGTTTCGGTCAGGCCGTATCCTTCGTGGATATCGATGCCGAAGACGTCGAGGAATTTTTCCATGACGGCCAGGGGGAGTGACGCTCCGCCGGAGATGCCGTAGCGCAGGGCGGAGGGACGGACCTGCGAGGTTTTGGCTGCTTCCAGAAGCGCCACGTACATGGTCGGCACCCCCAGGAAGATGTTCACGTTGTGCCGATCCATCAGCTGCAGGGCGCCCTCACCGCTGAAGCGGGGCATCAGGACGACGGTGGCACCTGCCCGCAGTCCCGCGTTGAGGACCACTGTCTGGCCGAAGGTGTGGAAGAGCGGCAGACCGCCGAAGAGCACGTCGCCGGGTTTGAAATCCATGACGCTCGTCAGCAGGACGGACGTCTGTTCCACCAGGGCGAAGTGCGTGCCGAGGGCGCCCTTGGGTTTGCCGGTGGTGCCGGAGGTGTAAAGGATGGTGGCCGTATCGGAGGGGTGGCAGGGAATGTAGGTGTCGATGGGGGCGGACGCCGCGGCTTCGGCTTCGAGCCGCGGCAGGCCGCCGTCGTCGGGCGCCATCACGGTCAGGACGTCGATCCCCGTGCCTTGGGCACCTGCGGCGCCCTCTGTCAACAGGGGGGCGGCGCAGATCAGCATCCGTGCGCCGCTGTCCTGGAGCACGTAGTCGATTTCGCGGGCCTTCAGCAGGGCGTGGACCGGAACCACGACGGCGCCCAACGCCAGGATGGCGTAGTACACCCGGGCGAAGTCCGGAACGTTGGGGATCAGGACGGCGACGGCGTCGCCGGGGCCGATGCCACGTGACCGCAAAGCCCCGGCGTAGGCGCGGGTTTCATCCCAGAGGTTCGCGTAGGTGATGTCATCGTCGCCGACGATCAATGCCGTGCTGTCCGGCGTCCTTCGAGCGGATTCGGCCAGGATGGCTGCTACGGAGATGGTTCCGAAGTCTGTGGTGCTGGTGGTGGTCATGGCCTGCTTCTTCGTTGGGAGGGTCATGCTTTGAGGATCAGGGCGTCGCCCTGGCCGCCGCCGCCGCAGAGGGCGACGACGCCGGTGCCGCCGCCGCGGCGTTTGAGCGCCAGCGCCTGGTGCAGGACGAGTCGGGCGCCCGAGGCTCCGACCGGGTGCCCGAGGGCGATGGCGCCGCCTTCGGCGTTGACGTCGTCGACGGCGATTCCGAGGTCGTTGGCGGACTGGATGAGGACCGACGCGAAGGCTTCGTTGATCTCGATGAGATCGAGCTCCTGGGCGGTGAGTCCTTCCAGTTTGAGGGCGCGTTCGATCGCGCGGGCGGGCTGGGAATGCAGGGAACCATCGGGCCCCGCTGTCTGGCCATGCGCGCCGATTTCGGCGATCCACTCGAGCCCTGCCGCCTCGGCCGCCGCTTTGCTGGCGATCACCAGCGCTGCAGCGCCGTCGGAGAGCGGGGAGGATGAACCGGCGGTAATGGTTGCCGTGTCCTCTTTCGAGAACGCCGGGCGGAGTTGCGCCAGGGATTCTTCGGTGGTGTCGGGGCGGATACCCTCATCGTGTTCGAGGGTTACTGCCGGACCCTTGCGCTGGGGCACCTGGATCGGCGCGATCTCTTCTGCGAGCACCCCGGCGGCGCGGGCCGCTGCGGAACGCTGGTGGGAGCGGGCGGCGACCGCGTCCTGTTCGGCGCGGGCAATGCCGCGCTCGGCGTTGCCGGCGTCGGTGGCCGCGCCCATGAGCGCGCCGCTCACCGGATCCTGCAAACCGTCGTGGTTCAAGGAGTCCAGCATCGGAGCATCGCCGATGACGACGCCGGCGCGGAGCCCGGGGACGAGGTGGGGGGCGTTGGTCATCGATTCCTGGCCGGCCGCGATGATGAAGTCCGCTTCCCCGGCCCGGATCATCCGGGCGGCGTCAATGACGGCCGTGAGGCCGGACAGGCAGAGCTTGTTGATGGTCACGGTGGGCACATCCCAGCCGATGCCCGCGGCCAGGCTGGCCTGGCGGGCGGGTCCTTGGCCGGCGCCGGCCTGGATGACCTGGCCCACGATGACGGCGCCGATTTGTTCCGGGGCCACTCCGGTCCGTTCCAGCGCGGCCCGGATGGCGTGGGCACCCAGTTCGCTGGAGGAGAACGGCGTGAGGCCGCCGCGGAAGCGTCCGAACGGCGTGCGGGCGCCGCCAAGGATGACGGGGATGTTGGCGTCTTGGTTCACAATAAGTCCTGTCTGGTTGTGGCGCTCGGCGGAACTCACGCGAACGCGGAGATTCCGGTGATGCCGCGGCCGATGATGAGGGCCTGCATCGTTTCGGTGCCTTCGTAGGTGTGGATCGCCTCGATATCGGCGAGATGCCGGGCGACGCGGTTCGCCAGCAGGATGCCGTTGCCGCCGAGCAGGTCCCGGGCATTGGAGGCGATGGTCCGGGCGATGCGGGTGCAGGTGTACTTGGCCAGCGAGGCTTGTTCGGGTGTGAGGTTGCCTTCCTCGTCGAGGCGGGTCATCTGGACCACCATCAGCTGCATGGTTCCCAGTTCGCTGAGCATCCGGGCAAGCCGTTCCTGGACGATCTGGGAGGCGGCCAGCGGCCGGCCGAACTGGTGGCGCTGCAGGGCGTATTGCACCGCTGTTTCGTAGCATGCGGTGGCGTGTCCGACGGCGGACCAGGCCACACCCAGCCGGGTGGCCAGCAGAACGCGCGCGGTGTCCTTGAACGACTGCGCCCCGGGAAGGACGTTCTCTTCCGGAACAAAGACATTCTCCAGCCGGATGTGCGCCTGCCAGATGGCGCGCAGGGCCAGCTTGCCCTCGATTTTGGTGGCGGTGTAGCCGGGGGAGTCCTGCGGGACCAGGTATCCGTGGACCTGACCGTCCGCGCCGCGGGCCCACACCACGCTGACGCCGCCTACGGAGCCGTTGCCGATCCATTTCTTCTCGCCGTTGAGCAGGAAGCCCCCGGCCGTGCCGGTGGCCGTGGACTCCAGAGCCACGGCGTCCGAACCATGTGTGGGCTCGGTCAAGGCAAACGCAGCGAACTCCTGGCCCGCAGCGATGGCCGGGAGCCAGCGGTCCTTCTGCGCGGCGGACCCGCACTCCGCGATGGACCGCAAGGCCAAGCCGCCCTGGACAGCGATCATGGTCGCCACCGAGCCGTCACCGCGGCTGATTTCCATGGTCACCAGCCCGGCGGCCATCCTGCTCATCCCGGCGCACCCGTCCACCGGGACACCGTCCCGCAGCAGATCCAGGTCGCCCAGGCGTCTGAGCAGGTGCACCGGATACTCCGCGCGTTCCCAGTAGCCGTCGATCACGGGAAGAACCTCGTCCTGGACGAAGTTCCGGGCCCGGTTCCAGTACTGCCGGTCCTCCTCGCCGATGGAAGCAAAAACGGCGGCGGGATCGGTGCCCAGGGCCTCGGTGAGGATGTACCCGGGCTCCACCGTCCCGGCGGGAAACGGGGCCGGAGTGTCGGCGGTGAACCCGGTATCGGGCGACGTCGTCGTCATGTCAGTGTCCTTGATCTCGGGGGCGGGCGGCGCACCACGCGTGGCGTGGCTCACAGCACACCCCCTAAGAATGCACTGAAACGCAGTTCCACGTCAAGAAACTAAGTGTCAGCAGACTGGCGGGGGATCAGGGGAGTGCGTCGCGGACGGCCTGGACGACCGCTTCCCGGTCGGCGCCGGCTGCCAGTACTGTCACGACGACGGACGGCGCAGCCCGGGCGGAGGGTGCGGTGCCGAGCAGCGCGGACCGGAACAGGTCGGAGATGGCGCGCAGTTCGACCGCCAGGGCCGCGGATCTGGTCCGGTTGGCGGTGTCATTTTCTGTGCTGTCCGGCGGGGTGCGGAGCCACTGGCGGAGAAAGGCGTTGTGGACGGCGACGGTAGCTGCAGCGAAGGCCACCGCCTTGTGTTCACGGTGCGCGCCGTCGGGCAGCCTGTCCATTAAATGGAGGAGGAAGGCGCGCTCGTACCGGTGCGAGGTGACCAACTCACGGTCCCGGAGAGCCGGAACGGCCAGCATGAGTCCATGCCGGGCGCGGGAGGTTTCGCGGTTCCGCAGGTGGTGGTTGAAGACCAGCAGGGCAGCGTCCTCGATGGCCGCGAGCGGTTCCTGCGTCGACTCCGCAAGGCGCTCGGTGACCAGTCCGAGAATGCGCTCGTGGTCGGCAAAGACGACGTCTTCCTTGGAACCGAATTTTCTGAAGAAAGTACTGCGGCTCATTCCAGCAGCGTCCGCGAGTTCCTCCACGGATGTGGCGTCATAGCCCCGTTCGGCCAGCAACCCGATGGCAGCGGCACTTGGCCTGTCGGCGTCGTGGTTTGCGGGGCGCGGGATCATGGGCCGAAATCTAACACAACCGCCGGTGCGGGACCGTAATTGCGCTGCGCCTGTCAGCCCCTATCAGCTCTGCTTCAAAACGCCGATAATCAACATTATGTAAAGTAAAAGTAATGTGGGCGGGATTGGCGGATCAGGTTCGGGTGCTACGCACTCCGCGCCTGAAGTGCCCGTACGCCCCATATGCGTTGACAAAGCCCGACACGATCTGGCGCCGCGGCACCACCTGGGCTTGCGCCAGGGACACTGCCGCCAAACCAGCGAAGTCACAACTGAAGCGGAGAATCACGGGGCCGGCTCCTTTACCTGTTCATCCTCGGGGATGTCCTGGGAGCCGGGGTTTACGCGCTGCTGGGAAACCAGCCGGTGCGAGCGGAATTCCGGCAAGCCACCGTCGCGGAGCCCAGGCACCCTGTTCCCGCCTGCGCCCTCCGGGCTGCAGGAGGCTCCGCTCCCCTGCCGGTCCGGCCGTTCCGGGCCGGCGCAGTGACTCTGGCCTGAATGACCACCCACGGATATAGTAAGTACACTGATGATCTGTTCACCGGTCGTCAGAATCCCGAATCCAGTCAAAGGAGACACAGTGAGCACAAGGGTTGAAAAACGAGTCCTGGTTAATGTTCCCGTCAGCGTGGCCTACAACCAGTGGACGCAGTTCGAGGACTTCCCCCAGTTCATGGGTGGAATCAAGAGCGTCCAGCAGCTCAGCGACAACCGCCTTGAGTGGGTCGCGGAAATCGCCGGGGTTCGCCGGAAATGGCAGGCCTCCATTTTGGAGCAGATTCCGGACCACAAAGTTGCTTGGGCCGCCACAGAGGGTGCTACCAATGCGGGCTCAGTCACGTTCGAGGACCTCGGCGGCGGCCAGACCTCCGTGCAGCTGGCCCTGGAGTACGAGCCCGAAGGAGTGCTGGAGAAGGTCGGCGACAAGTTGCACATCGTGGAGAAGCAGGCCGAGGGCGACCTCAACCGGTTCAAAGCTTTCATCGAAGCTGAGGGTTACGCCACCGGCGCCTGGCGCGGAACGGTAGGCGGCGGCGCCGCGGCCGGTACGGCGGACATTGATGCGGCGGCCGGATCCCGCGGCGACAGCGGCAAGGCCGGGGTGTCCGGCAAAGTGATGGCCGGGGTCGGCCTCGCGGCGGCGGCCGTGGCCGGGGTTGCGGCCGCGACAGGGAACAAGGAATCCACCGAGGAGCCTGCCGAGCCGGCAACCGCTCCCGTGAGAGCTGCGTCCACGTCCACCCTGCCGCCCACAGGCACCACCGGCAGCGTCTTTCCCGCCGAGGGCATGGAAGATCCTGCACACCCCGGGACTGGGACAGTTGGCCGCGCCGATGCCAAGCCTTTCGACCAGACGAACGGACTCGTCGACATTGACGGCGACTCGGATGGGACAGCCGCAAGCGACGCGGCGAGCGAAGCCGACCGCGCGGCTGGCACCAACAGCGGACCCGGCACCATTCCCCCGGCACCCGGAGCCCTGGGCCAGCACTGACCCGGATCCGCACTGTGCCGCCTGGTGCCGTGCCGCCTGGTGCCGTGCCGCCCGGCCGCTTGCCGGGCGGCACGGTCCCCCATACTGTGCGCGCCGCCCGTAAAAAACTTAGGAAATCCCATGCCGATGCCCTTGAAACAGATCCTTGCCACACTCACACTCCTTGCAGCGCTCCTGCTGCCCGCGGCCGCAGCAAGTGCCGTCCCGCAGGGGCCCGTCGCTTCCTTGCTTTCCGGTGGGGCCACCGCCGCCTCCGCCACCCCCACGGAGTCAGCATCGACGCCCGGTCCCGTGGATCCGGGGACCGGTGAAACGCCGGCCGCGAAGGAGACCCGCGTGGACTACGCGCCGTATGTGATCATCGCGGCGGTCATCCTCGCAGCGGGCGCTGCGGCCATCGCCTGGCGGCGCAGCAAGGCGTCCAAAGCAAAGCCCGCGGCCGGGTCCGACCCGTCCAAGTAGGAGTGGGCCGGCGGGTGAGACTTCACATCCGGGACGTCGGGGCAGCTAACCCGTTCCGGCGGGCTGTCTCCGCCGGGCGCTCGCCGATGCTTGACAGCGGAGTATTCCGGCCCGCATACTCCCAGGACGCCAGCCTCAGGCAGGTACCGTCCCGAACTTAGCCGGAGCGAGCCATGACCCACCATCGCCGACCCGCGGCCGCCCTGCTTGCCCTTGCCGCTTTGACCGGGCTGGCCCTACTCGGGTGCGGGCCAGGCCCGGCCGCCTCCCGGCCGGAGCATGCAGTCCCGGGAATGGACTCGTCACTCTCCCGGACGGACCCGCCTGCAGGCGCCGCTCCCGCCGGTCCCATCGCAGCGGCGGTCCGAGAAACCGATGACTTTGCGGGATCCGGCGACATCGCCGACGACTCCGCTGTCTGGATCGATCCAGCGGCGCCGGCGAACAGCGTGGTCATTGCCGACAACAAAGCACGCTCGGGCGGCGGCATCGCTGTCTTCGATATGGGCGGACACCTTCTCCAGTTCAGGCCGGACGGCATGATCGGCAACGTGGACCTGCGAGCCGGGTTCCCGTCATCGGGGTCCACGATTGTTCTGGTCGGCGGGAACAACCGCTCCGACAACACGGTGGCACTCTGGTCCCTGGACACCACAACCAGGACCCTGTCGCCGGTCGCCGCCCGCAGCATCGGGACCGTGGCGCCCAACTATGGGTTCTGCATGTACCACAGCAAGGCCAGCGGCAAGTTCTTCGCTTTTGTGACGCCCAATGGTCCGGGCTCGATCCAGCAATTTGAGTTGGCGGACGTCGGCGCCGGCAAGGTGGATGCCACCCTCGTCCGGACACTGCCGATCAGCAGCATCACCGAAAGCTGCGTCGCTGACGATGACCTTGGGTACCTCTACGTCGGCCAGGAGGACGTCGGGATCTGGAAGTACGGAGCGGAACCGGACGCGGGGGCGGCCCGCTCTTCGGTCGACACTGTGGGGGCAGGCAGGTTGAAAGCAGACATTGAGGGCATGAGCCTCACGTACGGTCCGGACGGAGCCGGTTGCCTCTTCGTGTCCAGCCAGGGAAACTCCACCATCGCCATCTACAACCGCTCCGGAAACAACGCGTTCCTCAAGACCTTCGAGGTGTCCGGTACCGGATCAGTCGACGCCGTGACTGGAACGGACGGGTTGGACGTCACCGCCCGGAACGCCGGGCCACAGTTCGAGCAGGGCCTGCTGGTAGTGCATGACGAATCGAACTCCGGCGGCGCGACGTCCAATCTCAAGTACGTCCCCCTCAGCGCGGTTCTCCGCTGAGCCGGCCCCGCCGAACCGGCGCGTCCGGCAGCCCGATCCGTTTCGTCCGGCAGCCCGGCTAGGCTTGAGATATGCATCCCGCCACTCCCCCGCACCCCCCCGCCACCGGCCATGGATCAGGAGCCGCGGCCCGCCGGTCCGCGGTGCTGGCTGCGTGTGCCGACGCCGCGCTGATCGTCCTGTTCGCGGCGATCGGCCGGGACGCCCATCAGCGCGGAGACATCATCACCGGTGTGCTGTCCACGGCCTGGCCGTTCCTGGCGGGAGCGGCGCTGTCCTGGCTGACATTGCGGCTATGGCGGTCGCCGCTGGCGCTCTGGCCGGCCGGTGTCGCCGTCTGGCTGGGCACGGTAACCGTCGGGATGCTCCTGCGCGCCCTTACCGGGCAGACGGTGGTGTTGCCGTTCGTCATTGTGGCGCTCCTCAGCCTGGGACTGCTGCTGCTCGGATATCGCCTTGTAGCCGCAGGGGTACGGCGGGTGCAGGCACGCCGCAGCAGGGCGTGATGGACTAGGCTTACGGGGACATGGCCGGGGTCCGGACAAGCCCATCCGGGCCGCCACCTGGCCGGCAACGGCGCAACAGATCCGGAAAGGCTCACACGTGGTCACCGCTTTCGTCCTGATTAAGACAGACGCTTCCCGCATCCCGGAGACGGCAGAAGAAATCTCCGCTCTTACCGGCATCAGCGAGGTTTACTCCGTGACCGGCGAATGGGATCTGATTGCGATTGCCCGTGTTCCGAAACATGAAGACCTTGCAGATACCATCGCCGACAAGCTCTCCAAGGTACCCGGCGTCATGCACACCACCACCCAGATCGCCTTCCGCGCCTATTCCCAGCACGACCTGGACGCGGCCTTCGCCTTAGGCTTCGAAGAGTAACGTCCGCCGCCCCGGGTCCACATCGGAGCATGGACGGATTGGCTGCTGACGTCCAGCGCCTCAGCTGCGGGAGAGCGCGACCCAGCGGTCCAGGACGGCGGAGGCGGCGCCCGACTCGATGGAGTGTTCCGCGTGCTTGAATGCCGCTGCCATCCGCCCGTTGAACGGGCCGACGGCGTCAAGATCGAAAGCCACGAGCCCTGCTGCGGCATTAAGCAGCGCCGCATCGCGCGCGGGGCCGTGGGCACCGGAGAGCACCGATCGCACGACGGCTGCATTGGCTGCGGCGTCCCCGCCGCGGAGCTCCTCCAGGGTTGCCTGGCGGATGCCCAGCTCGCGCGGGTTGAACATCTGCTCCGTGACCGATCCGTGCCTGATCTCCCACACCCGGGACGGGCCGGTGGTGGTGAGCTCGTCCAGTCCGTCGTTCCCACGGAAGACGAGCCCCCTGCTGCCGCGCCTGGCCAGCACACCCGCCACGAGCGGAGCCATCCGCTCATTGGCCACGCCCACCGCCGAGGCCTGCACATGGGCCGGGTTGATCATCGGTCCCAGAAAGTTAAAGGCCGTAGGCACGCCGAGTTCACGGCGCGCGACGGCGGCATGCCGCATTGAGGGGTGAAAGACCTGGGCGAAGCAGAAAGTGATGCCCGCTTCTTCGGCATTGAGGGCCACCCGTGGGATGGGCAGGTCAAGCCGGACTCCGAGGGCCTCCAGCACGTCCGCGGAACCTGAAGTAGAGGACGCCGCACGGTTCCCATGCTTGACCACCTTGGCCCCGGCGCCGGCTGCTATCAGCGCGGCCATGGTGGAAATATTCACAGTGTTCTGCTGGTCTCCGCCGGTTCCGACGATGTCCAGCTTTTCCCCGCCGATGTCAATGGGACTGGCGTGCGCGATCATCGCTTCGACCAGTCCGACCAGTTCATCGACGGTCTCACCCTTGGACCGCAGGGCGACCAGGAAGCCGGCGACCTGCACGGGGGTGGCATCCCCGCTCATGATCGAGTTCATCGCCCACTCCGTGTTTGCGGCCGTGAGATTGGCCCCGTCCATGAGTGCCTTGATGAGCCGCGGCCATGTATTGCCTGCCGCCTGTGCAGATGCCTGAGAAGTCACGTCCTGATGCTATCGAGGTGCGCACCGCAAAGACCAATGTGAACCGGCCAGGGAACTTTTCCGCGCGAATTCGCGTCTTTGTAGAAAAAGTCCTGCCAAAACGCGGTTTGCGTTGGGCAGCAGGGAGTTTTATAGACATAATGTCTATGTGACATCTGCGACCCAAGCCCCCAGTACCCCGGCGCACCCGACGCTGAATCGCCCAAACATGGTTTCTGTTGGAACCGTGGTCTGGCTCTCCAGTGAGTTGATGTTCTTCGCCGGTCTCTTCGCCATGTACTTCACACTCCGTTCGACTTCCGGGCAGATGTGGGCCGAAGAGACAGCCAAGCTCAACTTCCCCTTTGCGCTCGTCAACACGATCGTCCTCGTGGCAAGTTCCTTCACTTGCCAGATGGGCGTTTTCGCCGCCGAGCGGCTTCAGCCGCGTCGAAGCGGCGGCCTCCTCAGCTTCACCCGATGGGGAATGAACGAGTGGTTCACCCTCACGTTCATCATGGGATCGTTCTTCGTTGCCGGCCAGGCAACTGAATACGCCATGCTGGTCTCCGAGCACGTCTCACTCTCCTCCAACGCCTATGGTTCGGCGTTTTACATGACCACGGGCTTCCACGGCCTGCACGTCATCGGCGGTCTGATTGCTTTCCTTCTGATCATGGGCCGCTCCTTCGCAGCGAAGAAGTTCGGCCACTTCGAGGCAACCTCAGCGATCGTCACCTCGTACTACTGGCACTTCGTCGACGTCGTCTGGATTGGCCTCTTCCTGGTCATCTACGTCCTCAAGTAGCTCCAGTTGCCTCATTTTCTACAAGAGGTAGAATCTCAAGAAGTGGCTCCCGGAGCCAACGCAGGATCGAATAAAGGAACCACCACGTGAAGGCACTCTCGCAGAAGCGACGTCACCCACTGGCAGCGATTGCACTGCTGCTGATGGGACTCTTGGTCACTGGTGGGCTTTACGCCGTTGCCACCACAGTCAACCAGGCCAAAGCCACCACCAGCTTCAGCGCCAATGACGCAGAGGAAGGCGGCAAGCTTTTCGCTGCCAACTGCGCCACATGCCACGGCATGGGTGCCAGCGGGTCCCAGGCAGGGCCGTCCCTGGTAGGCGTCGGCGCTGCCGCCGTCGACTTCCAGGTCGGTACGGGCCGCATGCCCATGCAGATGAACGGTCCGCAGGCTTATAAGAAGCCGGCCCAGTTCAACGAGGAGCAGACCCGCCAGCTGGCCGCTTACGTGGCGTCGCTCGGTGCAGGCCCGTCCATTCCCGAGGCCGGCGTGCTCGACGGACAGGGCGACGCCGCCAAGGGCGGCGAGCTGTTCCGTACCAACTGCGCCATGTGCCACAACGCCGCAGCAGCCGGCGGCGCGCTGACCCGCGGCAAATTCGCCCCGGCCCTCGCCGATGTATCCAGCAAGCACATCTACGAAGCGATGGTCACCGGTCCGCAGAACATGCCGGTTTTCAGTGACGCCAACATCGGTCCCGACGGCAAGCGCGACATCATCACCTTCCTGAAGCAGATCGAATCCAACGGCTCCCCCGGCGGCGCTGACCTTGGCGCCCTGGGTCCCGTATCGGAAGGCCTCTTCGTCTGGATCGCCGGCCTGGGTGTCATCATCGCGTTCACCATCTGGCTTACGTCCCGGACGTCCTAGCCCCACCATTTTCATCTGTAAACACTTTCTGCTGACGCGTCAGCAGTTTGAATTGAAAGCTAACTCGGCATTAGCCGGGACGAGAGAGGGATGAGGCGAATTATGGGCAACCATAGTGACGGCAGTCCGGACCACTCGGGCACCGTAGCTACGGCTGGTCAGAATGAGGTGGAGAAGTTCCAGGATCCTGGAATTCCCCCGCACCGTTTGCGCCTGGCCGACACGGACCCGAAGGCAGCAAAACGAGCAGAACGGCAGGTAGCCCTTCTCTTCGGGATTTCAGTCGTCGGCACCCTGATTTTTCTGGTGGCCTACTTTGCGATCGACCTCGGCGGCGACACTGCAATCGCAACCGTCCGTCTGCAGAACGCACTGCTCGGCATCGGCACCGCTTTTGCGATGCTCGGCATCGGCACTGGCATCGTGCACTGGGCCAAGGCCCTCATGCCGGATCACGAAGTCTCCGAAGAGCGCCATGCGATCCGCACAGAAGAAGACCGGTTGGCTGCCGTACGGATCGTCGACGACATCGTCGAGGAAACCGGCATCAAGCGCAGGCCGCTGATCCGCAACACCCTTCTGGGCGCCGTGGCACTCGCACCCCTGCCGGCCCTCGCCGTCTTCGGTGACCTGGGACCGCGTCCTGACAACGCTCTGGCCCACACCATGTGGGCACCCCAGGAAGGCAAGCTCAAGCGCCTCACCCGCGACCCTGACGGCACCCCCATCAAGGCCTCTGACGTCACCATTGGCTCGGCTTTCCACGTCATCCCGGAAGGGTTGAACGAACTCACCGAAGGCAAGCTGAATGAGAAGGCCAAGGCCGTCGTCTTGCTCATGCGGCTGAACCCAGAGTCCCTCAATCCCTCCGCAGGCCGGGAGGACTGGGGTTACAACGGAATCGTTGCGTACTCAAAGATCTGCACCCACGTCGGTTGCCCTGTTGCCCTGTACGAGCAGCAGACCCACCACCTGCTGTGCCCGTGCCACCAGTCGACCTTCGACCTGACCCAGGAATGCAAGGTCATCTTCGGCCCCGCCAGCCGTCCTCTCCCGCAGCTGCCAATCGCAGTAGATGCCGAGGGCTACCTCGTCGCCACCAGCGACTTCCATGAACCTGTTGGACCTAGCTATTGGGAGCGTGATGAGCATGAGCGCAACAACAACGCCTGATGCCCCCGTCTTCGCCGCTAAAACTAAAGGCGGCCGCATCACCGACTTCGTCGACCAGCGCGTCGGCGGTTCCGGGATCCTCCGGGAATTCGGGCGCAAGGTCTTCCCGGACCACTGGTCTTTCATGTTCGGCGAAGTGGCGCTCTACTCGTTCGTCATCCTCCTCCTCTCGGGTACTTTCCTGACGTTCTTCTTCGATCCTTCCATGGCGGAGACGCACTATGCGGGTTCCTACACACCGCTGAAGAACGTCGAAATGTCGGTGGCTTACAGCTCCTCCCTGAACATTTCCTTTGATGTCCGTGGCGGCCTGTTCATGCGCCAGGTCCATCACTGGTCCGCTCTGCTGTTCGTGGCTTCGGTCTCGGTGCACATGCTCCGCGTGTTCTTCACCGGCGCTTTCCGCAAGCCCCGTGAAATGAACTGGGTGGTGGGCGGCGTGCTGCTCATCCTCTCGATGGCTGCCGGCTTCACCGGCTACTCCCTCCCCGATGACCTGCTCTCCGGCAACGGCCTGCGCATCATCGACGGCGTCATCAAGTCCATCCCGGTCATCGGCACTTACATCTCCTTCTTCCTCTTCGGCGGAGAGTTCCCCGGAACGGCCATCATCGGTCGTCTGTACATGCTCCACATCCTGCTGGTGCCCGCCCTCATTCTCCTGATGATCGTGATGCACCTCTTCATGGTGGTCGTGCACAAGCACACCCAGTACCCGGGTCCGGGACGCAACGACGGCAACGTCGTCGGCTACCCCCTCGGCCCCGTCTATGCGGCGAAGGCTGGCGGGTTCTTCTTCATCGTGTTCGGTGTTGTCGCCCTCATGGCCGGCTTCTTCACCATCAACCCGATCTGGAATTACGGGCCGTACGACCCCTCCCCCGTTTCGGCTGGCACCCAGCCTGACTGGTACATCGGTTTCGTCGATGGGGCCCTGCGCTTGATGCCGGGCACTATCGGTAACTGGTCGGTCGAGCAGGTGTGGTTCGGCCACGTCTTCACGTTCAACGTTCTGCTCCCGGCCCTGGTACCCGCTGGCATCCTCTTCACGGTGCTGTTCACCTACCCGTGGATTGAACGGTGGATTACCAAGGACAACCGCGAGCACCACGTCCTGGACCGTCCGCGGAACGCTCCCACACGGACCGCAATCGGCATGGCCGGTTTCGTCTGGTACTGCGTCATGTGGGCCGCTGCCGGCTCGGACCTCATCGCCACGCACTTCCACGTATCGCTGAACGACGTGACTTACTGGCTCCGTGCGCTGTTCTTCGTAGGCCCGGTCATCGCTTTTATCGTCACCAAGCGGGTCGCCCTGGCGCTGCAGCGCAAGGACCGCGAGATCGCCTTGCACGGCCGCGAGACCGGCCGCATCGTGCGCCTGCCGCACGGTGAGTTCATCGAGGTCCACGCCCCGTTGGATGAGTACAAGCGCTACAAGCTCGTCGGCTTCGAGTCGCCCTCACCGCTGCCCGCGGTGCCGAACGCCAACGGCGTGGTCGACAAGACAGAAAAGCGACGTGCGAAGCTGTCCCAGTGGTTCTTCGAAGACCGGGTTGCCCCGGCAACGCCTGCGGAGCTTGCGGCGGCCCACGGCCACCACGGCGCCCACGAGGTTGTTGAAGCTGGAGAAGCCCAGAAGACACTCAGCCGCTAGCCTGCTGCGATGAACACCAGAAAGGCCCGGTCCCGTCAGGACCGGGCCTTTCTGCATGTACCGTCAAGATCCACCGTGGATACGCTGCCGTTCTTGCCGTCATCGAGCCACAGGATGTTGCGGCGTTATCAGGGTCTGTAGCCCGAAGCATAGTTCCGGGTCGGACGAACCCCGGGGCGCTGCAGCGGGACCCATAGTTTGTAACGGTCGGCCCGATAGTAGGAAACCGAGTAGTCGACCATGGCCCGCGCCACGAAGGCGTGGCGCTGGATCTTCAACAGCGGCGACCCCACTTCGACATTGAGTAAGCGGGCGGTCGACGGCGACGCAGCCGTCGCCTCGATCATGTCCTCGCCCCATTCCATCACCAGGCCGAAGCGTTCGCTGAGGACGTTATACAGCGAGGTGGGCGGTTCGCCGTCGAGCAGGCCGGGAACACGGTGGGCGGGAATGAAGTTCTCGTCGACGCTCATGGGTTCGTTGTCCGCCAGCAGCAGCCGCCGGAAGCGCACCAACGCAGTCCCCTCCTCCAACTGCAACTCCCGGGCCAGGAACGCGCTGGCCGCGATCTGCTCAAAACTCAACACCCGCGCCGCCGGGACCATGCCGCGGCGCTGCATTTCCTCACTGTACGAGGTCAGCTTGACCTGCAGGTCCAGCTTAGGTTTCCGGACGAAAGTGCCCAGACCTACGACGCGCTCGATGACCTCCTCCCCCACCAGGGCGTCGATGGCCTGCCTGACAGTCATGCGGGCCAGGCCGAACCGTTCGGCGAGGTCCCGCTCCGAGGGCAGCGCAGAACCAGGCGGGCAGGCAGTTCCAATATGGGCGCGAAGGATCTCCCTCAGTTGGACATAGATGGGCGTGCCGCTTCGCCGGTCAATTTCGCCGGCCATCCGCGCCGCGTCAGAGGGCGCCACTGCGCTGCCGTCCGGGAAGATTCATATCTTCAGGTTATGCCATGAGCGACCCTGGTCTAGACCACGGCGCATTGCTGGTTCGCCTGGGACACCGGCCGCGGTTAGGCTTAAATCCCCGGTCGTCGCCGGTGGATACGCCCTTGAGAGATAAGGAACTGCCGTTGCGAGTTCGGACCGCAATCGTCCAAGCCCCTGTTGGGCTGCACGCCAGGCCCGCGGCCCTCTTTGTTCGCGCCGTCCAGGCAACAGGGCTCCCCGTCATTATCAGAAAGGCAGGCCGGCCGGGAGTTGATGCCCGGTCCCTGCTCGAAGTCATGACGGAAGACTTCTCCTGCGGGTGCAAAGTCGAACTCGCTGTACCCCCGGGGGCCGAATCGGACCGTGTCGGCCCTGCCGGCGTCGACGACGCCCTTGACGCCCTCACAGCGCTCCTGGAGTCCTCCGGGGGCAGCTAAGCCGCTCAGACGCCCGCACAGGTGGCTGTGTCGGTCCTAACCGGGCCCACCGGGACAGGGGCTGGAGATAGCACGTGCCAGTCCGGATTCATCTGTGGCGACGCTCTACGGCCCAGGCAAAGATAGAGGCGGACGGAACCATCCCAGTGCCCGCCCGGCGTGCGTCGAGCCCGACGAAGCCGGTTGTACGCTCAGCCGATCCGGCGCTCAGATGGTCAGCCGCCCTGCACCCATTTCCCCGGCGGATCTCCGTCACTGAAACCGTGTTCCACAGGGCTGCTCTACCAACGACGGCGGGCCCCACCATAGGTGGGGCCCGCCGTTGTCAGTGACCGTTTTTGTCCGGTGGGACGTTAGTGCGCGTGGTCTCCGCGGCTGTATTCGTAAACCCAGCCAACCAAGGCGACGACCGCGAGCCCGCCGGCGATGAACACAATCCAGAAACCCACGGCCAGGCCGAGGAAACCGCCTGCGCAGGCGAGGCCAAGGACCAGCGGCCACCAGCTCCAAGGGCTGAAGTGACCCTGCTCGCCGGCGCCCTCATGGACTTCCGCATCGCTGCGGTCCTCCGGTCGCATCCCGACACGCTTGCCGGTGAAGGCGAGGTAAGCGCCGATCATGCCCGCGAGGCCGGCTACGAGCAGGAGGGCGAGGTAGCCCACCGGCTCAGTCCAGCCGGTCACAAAACCGTAGACGATGGCAACCGGGACGAAGAAGAAGACTCCGAATCCGAAAATCCGTGACTCAATTTTCACTGGGCTTGATCTTTCTGGTCGGCGTTACCGAGGGCAGCTGCTGCCGGGCCGGGGGACTCGGCTGTGTAGGTCTGGGCGAGCTCCGGGTGATGCAGATCCAGTGCCGGACGCTCGGACCGGATCCGCGGCAGCGACGTGAAGTTGTGGCGCGGCGGCGGGCACGAGGTTGCCCACTCGAGGGAAGCACCGAAGCCCCACGGGTCATCGACTTCAACCCGGTCGTTGCTGCGCCAGGTGATGTAGACGTTCCAGAAGAACGGGATCAGCGAGGCGCCCAGCAAGAACGAGGCGTAGGTGGAGAACTGGTTCATCCACGTGAAGTTGTCCTGCGGCATGTAGTCCGCGTAGCGGCGGGGCATGCCCTCGACGCCGAGCCAGTGCTGGATGAGGAATGTGCCGTGGAAACCGAGGAACAGCATCCAGAAGTGGATCTTGCCCAGGCGTTCGTTCAGCATCTTGCCGGTGAATTTGGGCCACCAGAAGTAGAAACCGGCGAACATTGCGAACACCACGGTGCCAAAGACCACGTAGTGGAAGTGGGCGACCACAAAGTAGGAGTCGGACACGTGGAAGTCCAGCGGCGGTGAGGCCAGGATGATGCCGGTCAGGCCGCCGAAGAGGAACGTTGCCAGGAAGCCGATGCTCCAGAGCATCGGGGTTTCGAAGGTGATGGAACCCCGCCACATGGTGCCGATCCAGTTGAAGAACTTCACACCCGTGGGAACGGCGATCAGCATCGTCATGAAGGAGAAGAACGGCAGCAGAACTGAGCCCGTGACGTACATGTGGTGGGCCCACACGGTCACTGACAGGGCGGCGATGGAAATCGTCGCGTAGACCAGGCCCTTGTAACCAAAGATTGGTTTGCGGCTGAAGACCGGGAAGATCTCAGAGACAATGCCGAAGAACGGCAGGGCGATGATGTAGACCTCCGGGTGCCCGAAGAACCAGAACAGGTGCTGCCAGAGGACAGCGCCGCCGTTTTCGGGATCGAAGATGTGGGCGCCGAAGCGGCGGTCCGCGCCGAGGGCGAACAGTGCGGCGGCCAGGGGCGGGAACGCCATCAGGACCAGGATGGCCGTGACGAGGATGTTCCAGGTGAAAATCGGCATACGCCACATGGTCATGCCCGGGGCGCGCATGCAGATGACCGTGGTGATGAAGTTCACGGCACCGAGGATGGTACCGAAGCCGGAGAGCGCCAGGCCGAAGACCCAGAGGTCACCGCCCACGCCCGGGCTGAAGGTCGTGTTGGACAGCGGCGCGTACGCGAACCAGCCAAACGATGCTGCACCCTGCGGGGTGATGAAACCGGACACGGCGATCGTGGAACCGAAAAGGAAGAACCAGAAAGCCAGTGCGTTCAGCCGCGGGAAGGCGACGTCGGGGGCACCGATCTGCAGCGGCATGATGACGTTGGCGAACCCGGCAAACAACGGGGTGGCGAACATCAGCAGCATGACGGTGCCGTGCATGGTGAAGAGCTGGTTGTACTGCTCCTTGGTCTGCAGGATCTGCATGCCCGGTTCGAAGAGCTCGGCGCGGATCAGCAGCGCCATGACGCCGCCGAAGCAGAAGAACACGAACGACGAGATCAGGTACATGTACCCGATGGTCTTGTGGTCAGTGGACGTGATCCAGTTGACGACAATGCGTCCCTTGGATTTCGGTACTACGGGAGCCTCTAGGATCCCGGTGGGCTGGGAATAGGTCGTTGCCACTTCGCGCTCCCCTTACTTGGTTTCTGCCGGGGCCGGGTTGCGGTCGTACTCTTCGCCGAGGAGCCCGGTGTTGCCGTCCTGGCGGAGTTGGTCCAGGTGTGTCTGGAACTCGGCGTCGGAAACGACTTTCACGCGGAACAGCATTTCGGAGTGGTACTCGCCGCAGAGTTCGGCGCACTTGCCGTCGTAGGTGCCCTCTTTGGTGGGGGTGAACCTGATGTAGTTGGTCTTGCCGGGGATCATGTCGCGCTTCTGCAGGAAGGCGGGAACCCAGAAGGAGTGGATGACGTCGCGGGCGTTCAGTTCCAGGTCAACGGACTTGTTCACCGGCAGGTAAAGCGTAGGCAGCTTTTCCTTGTCCACGTCATTGCCGGTGAGGTGGGCCTGGACGCCGGCTTCGTGGACATCCTCGCGGATGACGTCGCCCTTTTTGTAGTTGAAGTCCCAGGCCCACTGTTTGCCGCGGACATCGACGACGACGTCGGCGGGCTGTGCCCGGTTGTCGATCGCCTGCTGGTCGCGGTCGGTGAAGTAGAAAAACACCAGAACCATGAACAGCGGGATCGTCAGGTAGAAGACCTCGAGCGGAAGGTTGAAGCTGTTCTGCCGCGGGAACCCCACTGTGCCTTTGCGGCGCCGGTAGGCGACGATGCACCAGATCATCAGGCCCCAGGTAATGACGCCCACAACCAGGGCGGCAATCCATGAGTTGACCCAGAGGTCCATGATGCGGTCAGTGTGGTTGGTGGTGCCACGCTCGGTGGGCAGCCACCCTTTCTGTACCTCTGGTGAACATCCAGTCAAAGCCAACGCGCCGGCGAGTGCCAAGCCAGTGATCGTAGTGATCTGTTTGCGTCGGCTGCCGGTTCGGTTCTGCGAACTCACAGACGGCCCTTCCTACTTGTTGCTGTCGCCCGGGCCGCCAAATGCAAACCTGGGCACACGAAAAGTTTTACTACTCGATGTAGAGCTTACCGCTCCCCGCGAGGTTTCGCCCACATGTCCGCGCCGTGCGTCGGGACCTATTTGCCGGCCCCGGTCGTTGTGGATTTTCCGGCACTAAGGCCGGGCAAACAGCCCGGCCTTAGTGGAAGGAATCACCGCAGGCGCAGGAGCCGCCGGCGTTGGGGTTATCGATGGTGAAGCCCTGCTTCGAGATGGTGTCTTCGAAGTCGATGCTGGCACCGCTGAGGTAGGGAACGCTCATCTTGTCCACCACAACTTCGACGCCGTCGTAGTCGCGCACGGCGTCGCCGTCGAGGAGCCGCTCATCGAAGTAGAGCTGGTAGATGAGGCCAGAGCAACCGCCGGGCTGGACCGCCACCCGGAGGCGCAGATCGGTGCGGCCTTCCTGCTCCAGCAGGCTGCGGACCTTGCCGGCGGCGACGTCGGTCAGCTTGACCTCGTGCGCTGCCGGATCCCCGCCCGCAGCGGCGGTGGTGTCAATGCTGTTTTCATTGGTTGTAGTGCTCATGGCCTACCTTCTAACGACGGTGGTGGCGGTGCCGCTTGCACGGCACCCGCCCCTACTTTGACGGTACGGGCTATAGCTACATGCTACGTCGATCAGCCGTGTAGCTCTAACTCCTGACGTAACCGTCCCAGCAGGCTGGATGTTCCCCCCGGACTTCCGCAGGCCAGGAGGATCAGGCCAGTCCTTCCTCGTTCAGGCGGGCCAGCATCAGCGCCTCGGCCACGATCGCATTTCGGAAGTCCGCCAGGTGCAGGGATTCGTTTGCGCTGTGGGCACGGGAGTCGGGATCCTCGACGCCGGTGACCAGGATCTGCACATCCGGGTACAACTCGGTCAGATCGGCGATGAACGGAATCGAGCCGCCGATGCCGGTCTCGACGGCCGGGACGCCCCAGGCCTCGCCGAGGGCCCACATGGCGACGCTGGCCGCCTTGGAAGAGGTGTCCGTGCGGAAAGCGTTGCCGCTCTCCCCCGGCGTGAAAACCACGTGGGCGCCAAAAGGCGCGTTGGCTTCCACATGCCGGCGCACGGCATCCATCGCCTCAGCCGGTTCCTGCCCGGGCGCGAGCCGCAGGCTGAACTTCGCCCGGGCGCGGGGCAGCAGGGTGTTGGAGGCGACGTCCACTGCGGGGGCATCGATTCCGATGATGGAGAGCGCCGGTTTGGTCCACATCCGCGATGCGATCGATCCGGTGCCGGCGAGCCGGACGCCGTCGAGCACAGACGCGTCGGCGCGGTATTCCGCTTCGGAGAGATCCACCGAGGCGTCGTCGCTGCTGGCGAGGCCGGCGATGGCAACGCTGCCGTCGTCGTCGTGCAGGGTGGCGATAAGCCGGGACAGCAGAGTCGGCGCATCCAGGACCGGGCCGCCGAACATGCCGGAGTGGACAGCGTGGTCCAGGACCTTGACTTCGATGGTGCCATCCACGAGGCCGCGGAGGCTGGTGGTGAGCGCAGGAACGCCGACCTTCCAGTTACTGGAGTCCGCCACGACAATCACGTCAGCGCGCAGCAGCTCCTGGTGCGTTTCCAAGAAAGTCCGGAACGTCGGGGACCCGGCTTCCTCTTCACCTTCGAAGAAGAACGTCACGCCGAGGCCGAGATCGTCGCCCAAAACGCGGGTGACGGCCGAGTAGGCGGCGATGTGCGCCAGGATGCCGGCTTTGTCATCGGCCGCGCCGCGTCCGTAGAGCCGGCCGTCCCGTTCGACGGCGGTAAACGGGTCTGTCTCCCACAGCGCCAGGTCTCCGGTGGGCTGCACGTCATGGTGGGCGTACAGCAAGATTGTCGGCTTGCCCGCGGCGGCCGCCCGGCGGGCAACGACGGCGGGGCCGCCCGGCGTCCCGTCCTCCTTGTCGCAGCGCAGGACCTGGACCTCGTCAAAGCCGCTGGCGCGCACCAGTTCAGCCACGGCGTCGGCGCTGGCGTTCAGCGGGGCGGGGTCGAAGCTGGGCCAGGCGATCCCCGGGATGGCGACGAGTTCGGTCAACTGGGCGACGGTGGAGTCAAAAGAGTCAGCGACGGCCTGGCGGAGCGCCTCGGTGTCGACGTTTCCGGCATGGCGGTAGGCGGTTTGCGGGTTCCCCGCGGGTGATGAAGTCATGGCCAGAACACTACCCGTGCCGCGAATCACAGCAAACAGGGCGGCGGCCGGTCACGCCCCGGGTCCACGGGCCGGGCTTTAGTTGCCCCGGGGTATTCTGTAGGGGTGTTTGGACGTAAAAAAGAAGCGCCAGCGGCGCAGGACATAGTTGACCAGCAGGCGGCCGGGGCAGCCGCCCGGGGTACCGCCCTCGGCAAGGGCGCGCCCACGCCCAAGCGCAGCGCGCAGGTGGCGGCCCGTAAGCGGCCGCTGGTGCCGGAGGACCGCAAGGCCTCCAAGGCCGCCGAGCGGGCTGCGGTCCAGGAGCAGCGGCTGAAGATGCGCGAGGCCATGCAAACCGGCGATGAGAGGTTCCTGCCGGTCCGGGACCGGGGCCCGCAGAAGCGGTTCGCACGGGATTACGTGGACGCCCGCTTCAGCCTCGGGGAGTACCTGATGTTCGGCGCACTCATCTTCGTGGTCGTCTCCCTGCTGATCCCGGCCTCCAGCTCACAGATGATCTACGTCCTGGGCGCGTTCTGGGTCATGTTCCTGGCGGTCTTCGTGGACGTCTTCATTCTGTCGCGGAAACTCAAGAAAAGGCTGACGGACAAATTCGGCGAACCGGAGCGCGGCACCGTCTGGTACGGCTCCATGCGCTCGCTGCAGTTCCGCCGGCTGCGCCTGCCCAAACCCCTCGTCAAGCGGGGCGAATACCCCGCCTGATTCCCGGCCCAGGGAGCCCCCGGCAGCGGACAGACCAGTCCATTGCCGGGGGCCTCGTTGTCCCCCGGCGGACGCCACTCAGCGTCGGGACGGGTGCCTGGCGAGCTGGCGGTTAATGCGCGCCGCCCAGAACGGACCCTCGTAGAGGAACGCCGTGTAGCCCTGCACAAGGGTGGCGCCGGCCTCGAGCCGCTCCTGCACATCCTGTGCGGTTTCCACGCCGCCCACCGAGATCAGAGTCAACGCGTCCCCGGTTGCGGCCTTCAACCGGGCCAGCACCTCCAAAGACCGTTGCTTCAGCGGCGCCCCGGAGAGCCCGCCCGCCCCGCAGGCCGCCACCTTGTCAGGGCCCGCGGTAAGCCCGGTTCGGGCGATGGTGGTATTGGTGGCGATAATCCCGTCCAGGTTCAGGTCCAAGGCCAGGCGGGCGACGTCGTCGATGTCATCATCGCTCAGGTCCGGTGCGATCTTGACCAGCAACGGCACGTGGCGCCCGGCGGCCTGGTCCGCGGCCTCCCCCACTGCCGCCAGCAGCGGGCGAAGGGCCTGCACATCCTGCAGGAGCCGCAGTCCCGGCGTGTTCGGCGAACTGACGTTGACCACAAGATAGTCCGCGGCCGGGGCCAGGCTGCGGGCGCTGAGGAGGTAATCGGCCACGGCGTCCTGAAGTTCCACCACCTTGGATTTGCCGATATTGACCCCGATCACCGGCCGGGATCCCCGATGGCGGCGCTGCAGGGCTGCCCGGGCGGATTTCAGGCGGGGTGCCACGGCAGCGGCCCCGTCATTGTTAAAGCCCATCCTGTTGATCACGGCGCGGTCCTCGACCAGGCGGAACAGCCTCGGGGCGGGGTTGCCGGGCTGGGATTGCCCGGTGATGGTCCCGACCTCAATGTGGCCAAAACCGAGCTCGGTGAGGGCCTGGATGCCGTGGCCCTCTTTGTCGAAGCCGGCCGCCAGGCCGAACGGCGAGGGGAACGTCAGGCCCAGCGCCTGCGTCCGGAGCGATGCAGCGGGAGCGGTAACCAGCTGCAGCACCCGCCCGGCACCGCAGGAGTGGACGAGCCGGATGGCCCGGAAACCGATCTTGTGGGCGCGTTCGGCGTCCATCCATGAAAAGGCCAGCCGGAAGAAGGTCGGATATACGCGCATGGCTCTAGTTTTCCGGTTCCGGCGGTCCAGACCAAACCCGCGCACTCCCCGGCGCTAGCATGAAGCCATGAGCAGCGACTATGAAGCCCCGGGTACCGCACCTGCCCCGGCGGCCGGATCCGGAATCGAGGCCGATGTGCTCGTTATTGGGGCTGGCCTGGCCGGCTTGGTCGCCGCGGCACAGGCTTACGCGGCAGGCCGCCGGGTTGCTGTGCTGGACCAGGAGCCCGAGTCGTCGGCCGGCGGGCAGGCGCATTGGTCTTTCGGCGGGCTGTTCCTCGACAACTCCCCCGAGCAACGCCGGCTGGGTGTCAAAGACAGCGCGGGGCTTGCCCTCGCCGACTGGATGTCCTCCGCCGCGTTCGACCGCCCAGAGGACGCGCTTGCCCGGGACTGGGCGGCCGCCTACGTGGACTTCGCGGCGGGGGAAAAGCGCGCCTGGCTGGCCGCCCTGGGCGTACGGTTCTTCCCGCTGGTGCAGTGGGCCGAACGCGGCGGCTACGCTCCTGACGGCCACGGCAACACTGTGCCGCGGTTCCACGTGACGTGGGGCACCGGCCCTGCACTGGTGGCGCCGTTCCTGGCAAAGCTGCGTGAGGGTGAGGCCACGGGCAGGGTCACGTTCCACTTCCGCCACCGGGCGGCCGGCCTCGTGACCACCGCGGGACGCATCACAGGGGTGCAGGGGGAAATCCTGGAGCCCAGCGGAGCCCTCCGTGGCGAAGCCTCCTCCCGTACCGCCGTCGGCAGCTTCGAAGCCTCAGCCGCAGCCGTTGTGGTGACCACCGGCGGAATCGGCGGCAACCACGACGCCGTCCGCCGGCAGTGGCCCGGCGGCCCGGCGCCCCGGAGAATGCTCTCCGGCGTGCCGGCATCGGTCGACGGCGGATTCCTCGCCGCCGCAGCCCGCTCCGGCGGGCACCTCATCAATGGGGACCGGATGTGGCATTACCCGGAAGGCATCCACAACCATTCCCCTGTCTGGCCAAAGCACGGCATCAGGATCCTGCCCGGTCCCTCCGCCCTGTGGCTGGACGCCACCGGAACCCCGCTCCCCGCTCCCCTGTTCCCGGGCTTCGACTCGCTGGGGTCGCTGCGCCACATCCTCGGCACCGGCCACGACCACTCCTGGTTCGTGCTTAACAGGACCATCGCCTTGAAGGAGTTTGCCCTGTCCGGCTCGGAACAGAATCCCGATCTCACCGGCAAGAGTCTCCGCCTCCTGGCATCGCGGCTGAAACCGGGCAACGACGGTCCCCTGCAGCGCTTCCTTGACTGCGGGGTCGATTTCCTGCAGGCCGGCACGCCCGCAGGGCTCGCGGCCGCCATGAACTCCCTCACCGGCCGGCCGCTCATCGACGCCGTCGCGTTGGACCGGCTGATGCGGTCCCGGGACCGGCAGGTGGACAGCGGCCTGGGCAAGGACCCGCAACTCGCCGCCATCCGCGCGGCCCGCCGTTTCACCACCGATAAGATCATGCGCGTGGCCCGGCCGCACCGGATGCTGGACCCCCGGCACGGACCGCTCCTGGCCGTGCGCCTCTCGGTGCTCACCCGCAAAAGCCTGGGCGGACTCCAGACGGACCTCCAGTCCCGGGTCCTGGACGGCTCAGGGCAGCCAGTGCCCGGCCTTTTCGCCGCCGGCGAAGCTGCCGGGTTCGGCGGCGGCGGCGTCCACGGATACCGCGCCCTCGAAGGAACCTTCCTCGGCGGCTGCCTGTTCTCAGGCCGTTCAGCCGGCCGCGCAGCGGCGTCGGCAATCTAGGTGCCTGCCATGGAATGGCTGCCCGATATCCTCGGCGACGACTTCGAAGCCTGCGCCTTCCCGGCGGCCGGTCCGGACGGCGTCGAACGCACCGCCACGCTGGTGCGGCATGTTCCCGGCGCCGGGACGGGCAGAGGCGCACCGGGCAGAACCGGTGGGAGCCCTCCCCGGGCGGTGCTTTTCCTGCACGGCTGGAGTGATTACTTCTTCAACGAGGAACTTGCCACGTTCTGGGCCGGCCAGGGTTTCGCGTTCTATGCCTTGGACATGCACAACCACGGCCGGAGCCTGCAGGCCGGGAAGTACGGCGGCTACGTCGCGGACCTGGACGACTACGACGCCGAGATCACCGCGGCGATTGGCATCATCATGTCCCTGCAGCCGGAAGGACAGCCCGCGCCGTCGGTGGCGCTGATGGGGCATTCCACCGGTGGACTGATTGCGGCACTGTGGGCGAGCCGGCACCCGGGGGTGGTTGCGCAACTGGTCCTGGACAGCCCCTGGCTGGAGATGCATGGCAGCCCCGCCCTTCGCCGGGCCGCCCGCACCATGGTGGATCCGCTTGCGCGGTTCCGGCCCGAAGCCGTCATCCGCCTTCCGGAGCGCTCCTTCTACTGGCGCAGCGTCAGCAGCGCGGCCGAAGGGGAGTGGACGCTGGATGAGAACTACCGTCCGCCCCGGGCGTTTCCGGTCCGCGCCGGCTGGCTGAGCGCCGTCCTGGCCGGACAGTCGCGGGTGGCCCGGGGACTCAATATCAATGTCCCCATCCTCGTGCTGATCTCCGGGGCCAGCGCCAACGGAATGTTCTGGAAGGAATCCATGCGGCGCACCGATGCTGTCCTTGACGTCAATACCATAGCCCTGCGGGCCCTCAGCCTGGGCCGTACCGTGACGCTGGAACGGATCGACGGCGCCCTGCACGACGTCTTCCTGTCTGCCCCGCGCGTCCGCGCCGACGCATACAACCGGCTGGCCCGCTGGCTTCGCGCCTACGTACTGACCGACGGAAACTCCGCGTGATGGTGTCCGCGGTGCTTCCCCGGTGGCGGGAGGACGTGCTGGGAGGCGGGTTTGAAGCCTTGCAGCTGCCTCTGGTTCGGGACGATGAGGGCCCGGTCGTCGCCACCCTGGTCCGTCACCGCGCCCCGGCCGGCGGCGCAACCCAAGCACCGGCGAAGGTGGTCCTCTACCTGCACGGCTGGGCGGACTACTTCCTGCAGGCCGAACTCGCCGATCATCTGGTTGCCAGCGGATTCCACTTCTATGCTTTGGACCTGCGGAAGTTCGGCCGTAGCCTGCGGAACTGGCAGACACCCGGGTACGCGACCGACCTGGCCGTCTATGACGAGGACATCGCGGCGGCGCTGGCAGCGATCCGCTCCGACGTCGCCCGCCGCACCGGCCACTCCGCGGCACCGACGGTGCACATGCTCGCGCATTCCCTCGGCGGCCTTGTCGCAGCACTGTGGGCGGACCGGAATCCGGGGAAGCTGGGCACGCTGGTCCTCAACGCGCCCTGGCTGGAACTGCAGGGCAGCGGCCTCATCCGTAACATCGCCGTGCACTTGGTGGAGCCTTTGGCGCGGGCAGACCCGCGCCGGGCGCTCCTGCTGCCCAGCATGACCGGCTACTGGGACAGCGTAAGCAGCACCGCCCACGGTGAATGGTGCCTGGATCCCGCGTGGCGTCCGAAGGAATCGTTCCCCGTCCGCCCCGGGTGGGTGAAGGCAGTCCTGGCCGGCCACGCGGCGGTGGCGCAGCGGCTGGGCATCAGCTCGCCGGTGCTGGTGATGCTGTCCGGCCGCACCCGGATCCAGGCGGAGTGGTCCGCGGAGCTCATGGATCTCGACGCCGTGATCGATGTCGAGGAAACGGCGCGCAGTGCGCTCAGGCTGGGCCGCCGGGCGGCAGTCTTCCGGTACCCGGGGGCAATCCACGACCTCTTCCTGTCCCGCCGCACGGTGCGGCAGGAAGCCTATGACGACCTCGTCCTCTGGCTCAGCCTGTACCCCGGCTGAACCGCCGGGGTCAGGCCGGGGCGGCGGGCGCAGCGTCGACGGCACCACCATAGCGGCGGTCCCGCTGGGCATAGATCTCGACGGCGTCCCACAGCGTCCGCCGGTCCACGTCGGGCCACAGCGTGTCCATGAAGACGAACTCCGCATACGCCGACTGCCAAAGCATGAAGTTGGAGAGCCGCTGCTCGCCGGAGCTGCGCAGGAACAGGTCAACGTCCGGCAGGTCCGGCTCGTCGAGGTACTTCTGAATCGTCTTCTCGGTGATGGCGCCCGGCCTGAGCCGCCCGGCCGCCACCTCCTCCGCTATTGCAGACACCGCATCGGCGATTTCTGCCCGTCCGCCGTAATTAACACACATGTTCAAGGTGCAGGTGCTGTTGTTGCGGGTAAATTCCTCGGCCTCCTCCAGCTCGCGGATCACCGACCCCCAGAGTCGGGGCCGCCGCCCCGACCAGCGGATCCGGACACCCCACTCATCGAGCTGGTTGCGCTGGCGACGTAGCACGTCCTTGTTAAAACCCATCAGGAAGCGCACTTCCTCGGGCGAGCGGCGCCAGTTCTCGGTGGAGAAGGCGTAGACGCTCACGTACTCGATGCCGAGCTCGATCGCTCCGGCCACTACGTCCAGCAGGGCCGGCTCCCCCGCCTTGTGGCCCTCGATCCGGGGCAGGCCGCGCTGGTTCGCCCACCGGCCGTTGCCGTCCATCACAATGGCGACGTGCCGTGGAATGAACTCCGCCGGGATGGCCGGGGCCATGGCACCGGAGGGGTGCGGGTACGGACTCACCACGGGGGCGCTCCGCTGCCGGACCGGATTGTTCTTTTTACCCAACGCCACAGTTATGTTCGCTCCACATGCTTGAAGGATTTCAGGACTCGTTCCAGATGCCACTGCAGGTAGCTGGCCACCAGGCCCGCAGCTTCGCGGCGATGCACCGGGACGGACGCGTCCGCGGTCGCCCAGTCCCCAGTCAGCAACGCGCCGAGCAGGAGGACCGTCTCGGCAGCGGGTGCCGGCGATCCCGGCGGGCGGCAGTCGGCACAGACCATGCCGCCGAGCGGGGCGGAGAACGCATTGTGCGGCCCGCCGGCACCGCAGCGGGCACAGTCGGTGAAGCTCGGCGCCCAGCCGCCGGTCGAAAGGGCACGCAGCAGGTAGGAATCGAGGATCAGTTCGGGAGTGTGGTCGCCGCGGCTTAGCGACGCCAGGGCACCGACGAGGAGGTTGTACTGGGCGGTGCCCGATTCGCCGTCGACGTCGGTGAGCTTCTCCGCCGTCTCGGTCATCGCCGCAGCGACGGTGTAGCGGCCGTAGTCGGCGGCAATGTTGCCGCCATAGGCGCCTTTGGCAACCGCCTGGGTGACGATGTCGAGGGACCGGCCGGAGATGAGCTGCAGGTCCGCGACCATAAAGGGCTCCAGCCGCGCGCCGAAGCGGCTGCTCGTTCGGCGGACCCCCTTGGCCACCGCACGGACCTGGCCATGATGCTTGGTCAGGATGGTGATGATGCGGTCCGCCTCGCCCAGCTTGTGGGTACGCAGCACGACGCCGTCATCACGGTAGGCGCGGGAAGCAAAGGAGGAAGGTTGGGCCACGGTTAATCTTCGCATTATCTGGGCGGGAAACACCGCCATTGGGGTGAAAGCCAGCACGGCGCCGCCGGAGAACCCGGCGGCGCCGTGCTGGCATACCGGCTAGGCGCGGGCGTCCCTGATGGCCCGGTTCACGGCCGAGATGACAGCCTTGAGCGAGGACGTGGACGTGTTGGCGTCGATCCCGACGCCCCACAGGACACGCTCTCCGACGGCGCATTCGACGTAGGCCGCGGCGAGGGCGCTGCCGCCTTCGGACAGGGCATGTTCGCTGTAGTCCAGGACCCGGACGTCCACGCCATCCTCACGCAGGATGCTCAGCAGGGCAGCGATCGGACCGTTGCCGGTGCCGGTCCGGTGGACCTGGACGCCGTCGACCTTGAGCGACGCGTGCAAGGTCATAAAACCGTCTTCGTCCGTCTCGGTGCTGAACGAGCCGAGGGCGTAACGCCCCCACTGCGCGTCGGCAGCGCCGGAAGGCAGGTATTCGTCCTGGAAGACCTGCCAGAGCCGGGCGCCGCTGACTTCGCCGCCCATGGTGTCCGTCTGCTTCTGGATGACACCGGAGAACTCGATCTGGGCGCGCCGGGGCAGGTCCAGGTTGTGCTCGTTCTTGAGCAGGTAGGCGACGCCGCCCTTGCCCGACTGGGAGTTGACCCGGATGACGGCCTCGTAGCTGCGGCCCAGGTCCTTCGGGTCGACCGGCAGGTACGGGACCTGCCAGGGGTAGTCGGCGACGTCTTTGCCGGCGGCGGCGGCGTCCTTCTCCAGCGCCTCCAGGCCCTTTTTGATGGCGTCCTGGTGCGAACCGGAGAATGCGGTGAAGACGAGGTCCCCGCCGTAGGGTGCGCGCTCAGCCACGGGCAACTGGTTGCAGTACTCCACGGTGCGCCGGACCTCGTCGATGTCGGAGAAATCGATCATCGGGTCGACGCCCTGGACGAACATGTTCAGGCCCAGTGTCACCAGGTCCACGTTCCCGGTCCGCTCACCGTTGCCAAACAGGCAGCCTTCGATCCGGTCGGCACCGGCCAGGTAGCCCAGCTCCGCGGCCGCGACGCCGGTTCCGCGGTCATTGTGCGGGTGCAGCGAAAGAATGATGCCTTCGCGCGGGTGCAGGTTGCGGCTCATCCACTCGATGGAGTCGGCGTAGACATTCGGGGTGGCCATCTCCACGGTGGCCGGCAGGTTGATGATGACCTTGCTGTCGGCCGAGGCCTCGAAGACGTCCGCGATCGCGTTGCAGACCCGGACGGCATACTCCAGTTCCGTTCCGGTGAAGGACTCCGGCGAGTACTCGTAGGTGATGTGGGTGTCCTGCAGCGTTTCCTCGTACTTCTTGCACAGCCGCGCGCCCTGCAGGGCGATGTCCAAAATGCCGTCCTCGTCCTGGTTGAAGACCACACGGCGCTGCAGAACCGACGTCGAGTTGTACAGGTGCACGATCGCTTGCTTGGCGCCAACGAGGGACTCGTACGTCCGCTCAATCAAGTGCTCGCGGGCCTGGGTCAGGACCTGGATGGTGACATCGTCCGGAATGTGGCTGCCCTCGATGAGCTGCCGGACGAAGTCGAAATCCGTCTGCGAGGCGGACGGAAAACCAACTTCGATCTCCTTGTAGCCCATCCGCACCAGCAGCTGGAACATCTTCAGCTTGCGGGCGGGACTCATCGGGTCGATCAGCGCCTGGTTGCCGTCACGCAGGTCCACGGCGCACCAGCGCGGGGCCTTGGTGATGACCTTGTCCGGCCAGGTGCGGTCCGGCAATTCAACCGTGATGATGTCCTGGAAAGGGACATAGCGGTGGATGGGCATTCCGGAGGGCTTTTGTGCGTTTCGCATTACAATCGGGGCCTTTTCTGTAATTCCTGGTGAAAGGGTGGCCGGGCAACACAAACTCCGCAGCGAGGGTGGGCCTTGCGCTAGATCGCGTCTGAGGCCTCGCCGCGGCAGCTAAGAAGAAGCAGTTCTGCGCGCACCCTTTCACAGTAACACGGGTGCGTAAGATGAAGAGGCGTTACCTCTGCAACGTCCACCATGCAGACTCGGGACCCCCACGGGGCGGTGCCGGACTGCCTCTCAAAGGAGCATTCGTGCCGCTTTCGGGGATTGACCTGTCCACCATCGACGCCGGCGTCCGGCCGCAGGATGACCTGTACCAGCACGTGAACGGCACCTGGCTCAAGACCACCGAGATTCCGGATGATCGGGCCCTTGAGGGAACGTTCACCGCGCTGCGTGACGGCTCGGAGCTCGCGGTGAAGGAAATCATCGCAGACGCGGCCGCCCGCGGGGCGGAGTCCACCGGGATCGGGCAGAAGATCGGCGACCTTTACAACAGCTTCATGGACGAGGCCGCGGCGGAGGCGAAAGGCCTGGACCCGATCCGGCAACGGCTCGCCGAGGTCTCCGCCACGACGTCGGTCACGGAACTCGTAGCCCTGGCCGGCCGCCTGTTCCGCGCCGATGTGGGCGGGCTTTTTTACATCTACCCGGCACCCGACGCCGGAAACCCGGACCGGATCCTGCTCTACACCGGCCAGGGCGGGCTGGGATTGCCCGATGAGTCGTACTACCGCGAGGAGAAGTTCGCGCCGGTGGTGCAGGCCTACACGGACCACGTGTCGACCGTTTTCGGCCTGGCCGGCGTTGCCGACCCGCTCGGCGCGGCACACCGGGTGGTGGAGCTTGAGAGGGCTCTGGCTTCGCACCACTGGGACAAGGTCACCCTGCGGAATCCGCAGAAGACCTATAACCTCAAGTCGGCCGACGAGGCCGCTGCGCTCTTCCCGCTTCTTCCGGCCTGGTTCGACGCCGCCGCCATCGCTCCGGAAAAGCGCGCTGAACTCGTGGTGAGCACCCCCGACTTTTTTGCCGGGGCGGCGTCGCTGCTGGACTCGGAGCCGCTCTCCGTCTGGCAGGAGTGGCTTGCGTTGCGGGTCATCAGCGCGGCAGCCCCTTACCTCTCCGCCGCGCTGGTGGAGGCGGACTTTGCCTTCTACGGCACCACGCTCAGCGGAACGCCGCGTAATAAGGACCGGTGGAAGCGCGGCGTCGCCGTCGTCGAGGCCGCTCTCGGCGAGGCGGTAGGCCAGATCTACGTAAGCCGGCACTTCCCCGAGTCGCACAAGGCCCGGATGGAGTTACTGGTGGCGAACCTGATCGAGGCGTACCGCGAATCCATCACCGGACTCCCGTGGATGGGGGAGGAAACCAAACGCGAGGCGTTGAAGAAACTCGACTCCTTCCGCGCCAAGATCGGCTACCCCGACAAGTGGATCGACTACTCCGCGGTGGACATCGACCCGGCGGACCTGCTGGGCAATGTGGAGCGCGCGCACAGCGCCGACGTCGACCGGCATCTCGATGAGGTGGGGAAGCCCGTGGACCGGCAGAAGTGGCTCATGACGCCGCAGACGGTCAACGCGTATTACCACCCGCTGCTCAACGAGATTGTTTTTCCGGCAGCCATCCTGCAGCCGCCCTTCTTCACCGCCGACGCCGACGACGCCGTCAACTACGGGGGCATCGGCGCTGTTATCGGCCACGAGATAGGCCATGGCTTCGACGACCAGGGCTCGCAGTATGACGGCAGCGGGCTGCTGCGGAACTGGTGGTCCCAGGAGGACCGGACCGCCTTCGAGGCGCTGACCTCCAAACTGGTGGCCCAGTTCAATGCCCTCTCCCCGTCGGCGGCGCCCGGCCACACCGTCAACGGCAACCTGACCCTGGGCGAGAACATCGGCGACCTCGGCGGGCTGACGATCGCGTACAAGGCCTATCTGATCAGCCTGGACGGCCAGGAACCGCCGGTGCTGGATGGCCTGACCGGCGTGCAGCGCTTCTTTGCCTCGTGGGCGGCCGGCTGGCGGCAGGTCATGCGGAATGAGGAGGCCATCCGCAGGCTCGCCACCGATCCGCACTCGCCGAACGAGTTCCGCACCAACCAGATCGCCAAGAATCTCGATGCTTTCCACGAGGCGTTCGATACCTCGGAGCAGGATGGCATGTGGATGCCCATGGCGGGGCGCGTCAGCATCTGGTAATTAGCGGTCCCCGCAGTGCCCGTTCACAGTCAGGGGCCGGCTGCAGGATGATTCCTGCAGCCGGCCCCGGCCTTATCTCCCGGGCGGGCCCTGCTAGGGCGTAATCAGTGCGGGGTTGGCTTGCTGGCAGACGACGTCGCCGGCGGTCTGGTTGACGATGTCGGAGGGCAGGTCCACCGCTGCGTCTTTACTCGCCGTGCCGCCCACGGGGTCGCTGCCGAGGTAGACCTGGATGCCGTTGACCCCGGCGGCAGGCAGCACCCGGGCCGCCGGTATCCCCAGCAGGGCGGCCACATCCGTTGCCACGGCGTCGTAGCCCGCGCCGAAATACACGGCCGTGGCCGCCACGGGCGGGGCGGCGAGCCGGGCAAGCTGGGTGAAGCCGCCGGCGGTCAAGGTCCGGATAATTTCCTGGGGCCGCGCCGGAACTCCTGAACCATTGGCCACTGTGACAGGTTGTACTGCTTTGTCATAAGTGGTCGCCACTTCGCTGGGTGTCGGCTCCGCGCTGGGGGCGGCACTCCCGTCCGGGCTGACGGACGGGCTCGGGGTCGCTGTCGGGTCCGTCAGGTCAATGTCCTTGCGCATCGCGGCGAACAGCTGCGACGCAGCGGGTTCGGCGAGCTCCAGGCGGTTGACGTCGCTGACCGCCGGCACGGTAGGCACGGCGACAAAAGCCACCTTGCTGACATCGATGTTCTTCAACCGGTTCGCGACCGTCAGCAGTGTCGGGACCGAGGCAAGGCCCTCATCGATGGTGAGGTTGCGGGTCACGACATCCGCGATCTGCAGCGTCTTGGCGGGGTTGCCGAGGGTTCCGTCGTCCCTGATCTTGCGGACCAGTGAAGACAGGAACGCCTGCTGCGCCCTGATCCGGCCGAGGTCGCCGCCGTCGGCGAAGGCATGGCGGGCACGCAGGAACGCGAGGGCCTGCTCCCCCTCAACTTTGGAAGTGCCCTTCGGGAGCCGCAGGCCGGAGTCGGGGTCGTAGACGGCGTCGCTGATGCAGACGTCCACCCCGCCGACAGTGTTGGAGAGTTCCTTGACCGAATTGAAGTCCGCCATCATGAAGTGGTCGATTTCCAGGCCCGTGAGCTTGTTCACGGTGTCCACAGCGCAGCCGATGCCGGCCTCTGACATGGCCGCGTTGATCATGACGTCTTTCTGGGCCGGAAATGCCTGTTTGGTTTTCTGATCGATGCACTTGGGAATGTCGACGAGCAGGTCCCGGGGAAAGCTGACGACGTTGACGCGCTTGTTGTCCGCCGAGATGTCCATCAGCATCATGACATCGGAATGCCCGTAGCCGGTGGAGTCATCGGCCCCGCCGTATTGGGAATTCTTGCCATCACGGGTGTCCGAGCCAAGGATGAGGATCTGCATCCGGTCCCGGGAGTTGTCCAATGCGGACTCGGTCTTATCGCTTCCGGCTCCCAAGGATGCCTTGGTGATGTTGCTTTGCAGGCGAATGGCCCAGTACGCGCCGAAAGCGATGACGCCGATGAGGAGGACGGAGACGACGGCGGTACCGATCTTCAGCCATCGCGGCATCCGCCCGACGGACCCCAGGTGCCGGGCCGGTCCGACGGCGGGATCGTCCGTGTGCCGGGCAGCGGGGCCGGACCCTGCCGGGGAACCGGCTCCGCCTGCGCGGTCTTCACGGGGTCGGGACACGGTTCAGCCTTCTTTCACGGACAGGGTCTGACCATTTTAGGGTCCGAATCTGGGAATTCCCCGGTGGCGGGTTTGATGGGTGCGGCGCGGGCCCGGGCCGGAGTGGGACCTTCGGGCTAAAAACCGAGCTTTACGAGCTGTTTGGGGTCACGCTGCCAGTCCTTGGCGACTTTCACGTGCAGGTCCAAGTAGATGCGGGCACCCAGCAGCGCTTCGATTGCTTTCCGGGCGTTGGTGCCGACTTCCCGCAATCGTGCCCCGCCCTTGCCGATGATGATGGCCTTCTGCGACGGCCGCTCCACGTAAAGATTGACCCGCACATCCAGAAATGGCTTGTCCTCGGGCCGGCCTTCGCGCGGAACAATCTCATCGACCACGACAGCGAGGGAGTGGGGAAGCTCATCACGGACACCTTCGAGGGCTGCCTCACGGATGAGCTCGGCAATCATCACCGCTTCCGGTTCGTCCGTGAGATGTCCGTCCGGATACAGCGGCGGGGACGCCGGCATCTGGCCGATCAGGACGTCGGCCAGGGTCTCCACTTGGAAGCCGTCGGTGGCGGACACGGGCACGATATCCTTCCAGCTCTCCTCGCCGAGGACGTCGCGGCCCAAGGCGGCGACGGCCAGCAGCTGTTCAGTGAGCGCCTGGCGGTCCACCGTGTCAGCTTTGGTGACGATAGCGATCACCGGTTTGTTTCCAATGGCGGCAAGCTGGGCGGCGATGAACTTGTCACCCGGACCGATCTTTTCGTTGGCGGGCAGGCAGAACCCGATTGCGTCAACCTCGGCGAGGGTGTCGGCGACGAGTTCGTTGAGCCGTTTTCCCAGCAGGGTCCGCGGGCGGTGCAGGCCCGGGGTGTCCACCAGAATCAACTGGGCGTCCTCCCGGTGCACGATGCCGCGGATGGTGTGGCGCGTCGTCTGCGGCTTGGCCGAGGTGATCGCGACTTTCTGGCCGACCAGGGCATTCGTGAGGGTCGATTTGCCCGCATTGGGCCGGCCGACCAGCACCGCAAAGCCGGCGCGGTAACCGCCGTGGGCTGCGCCGCCGTCGTCGGACTTATTCTGCTTGCTCACGTAAGACTCCCTGTTGGATTGGTGCGGCCTCGTCGAGAAGGTCTTCAAGGTCAGTTTCTTCTGTCGGCACTGCCGACGCAATGATGTGGCTGACGCGGTTGCGCCGGCCTTCGAGCCGGTCGGCGCGGAGGGACAACCCGTGGACCTCCACGGTGCTGCCGACGATCGGGACCCGCCCGAGGGCCTTGGCGAGCAGGCCGCCCACAGTGTCCACTTCGTCGTCGTCCAGTTCAAGGTCGAACAGTTCGCCGAGATCTTCGACGCTCATCCGGGCACTGACCCGGTAACTGCCGTCGCCGAGTTCCACCGCCTCCGCGCTCTCGGTGTCGTATTCATCCACGATCTCGCCCACGATTTCTTCGATGAGGTCCTCCAGCGTGACGAGGCCGGCGGTGCCGCCGTACTCGTCGATCACGATTGCCACGTGCGTTGATTCCTTCTGCAGTTCGCGCAACAGCTCACTGACGGGCTTGGAGTCGGGCACGTAGCGCACCTCGCGGGCGAGCTTGTCAACGACCGGGGGCGCCTGCCCGGGACGGAGGTTGTGGAGGACCGCGGCGACGTCCTTGAGGTAAACGATGCCCAGCACCTGGTCGGTGTTTTCGCCGATCACGGGGATCCGCGAATACCCCGAGCGCAGGAACAGGGACATGGCCCGGTGCAGGCTTGAACCGGAGTCGATGCTGAGGATGTCGGTGCGCGGCACCATGACGGAGCGGACCAGGGTATCGCCGAAATCAAACACCGACTGGATAAGCTCTGCCTCGTTGTCCTCGATGACGTCGGACTCCGTGGCACGGTCCACCAGTTCACGGAATTCCTCTTCGCTGAAGAAGGCCTCATTGTCTGCCGGAGCGCCGGGGGCCACGGCGCTGCCGACGGTGACGAGCCAGCCGGGAATCGGGCCCAGCACCCAGCACAGCCAGCGGATCAGCGGGGCGCTGAACCGGACCAGGCCGGCCGAATGCACCCGGCCCAGCTGCCGCGGGGACACGCCCACAATCACGAAACCCAGCAGTGCCATGACGCCGGTGGCAATCAGCCCGGAAAGCCAGACGTTGTCGAGCAGGCTGTTCAGGAGCACGGTGACGGCAACCGCGGAGGCCATATCAAACCAGATGCGCCAGAAGCGCAGGGCGCGCATGTGCGCCACGGGCTGGGCCATAATGCGTTTGAGGGCGTTGCCGCGGCTGTGCAGGATCGCGGCCTCGGCGTCGTGCCGGGAAAGGTAATTGAAGGCGGATTCGGCTGCGGTCAGGAACGCCGCAAAACTCAGGAACACCAGCGCCATGCCGGCGACGATCAGTGGCGTCACTGAATCGTCTCTGACGGGGCGTCTTTGCCGGTGAAGGCGGAGAGAAGTTCACGCTGCAGCCCGAACATCTCCTCCTTCTCCTCCAGCTCTGCATGGTCGAAACCGAGCAGGTGCAGGATGCCGTGCGTGGTGAGCAGCAGCATTTCATCCTGGGTCGAGTGGCCGGCGTTCATCGCCTGGACCTCCGCAACCTGGGGGCAGATGGCGATGTCGCCGAGCATGCCCTGCGGGGTCGGCTTGCCGGGGGTGCCGGGCGTCAGTTCGTCCATGGGCACCGAGAGCACGTCCGTGGAGCCTGGCTCGTCCATCAGTTCTATGTGCAGCTTCTCCATGGCCGGCTCATCCACGAGCAGGATCGACAGCTCCGCCTGCGGGTGGATGAAGAGCCGCTCGAAAATGAACCGGGACAGCTGCACCAACTCCGCCTCGTCGACGGCAATGCCGGATTCGTTGTTGACCTCAATGCTCACGGGCGCTCACCGCGCTTGTCGCGGGCCACTGAATGCTTGACCCGGTTCCGCTGGATCTCATCCCAGACGCTGTAAGCGTTGACGATGTCGCCCACCAGTCGGTGCCGGACGACGTCGGAGGCATCCAGCACGGTGAAGTTGACGTCGTCGATACCTGTCAGGATGTCCTCCACGATCCGAAGGCCGGAGCGTGTCCCGAAGGGCAGGTCCACCTGCGTGACGTCACCGGTGACCACCATCTTGGAGCCGAAGCCGAGCCGGGTGAGGAACATCTTCATCTGCTCCGGCGTGGTGTTTTGCGCCTCGTCCAGGATGATGAAGGCGTCATTGAGCGTGCGGCCGCGCATGTAGGCCAAGGGGGCGACTTCAATGGTGCCGGCAGCAATGAGTCGCGGAATGGATTCCGGGTCCATCATTTCGTGCAGGGCGTCATAGAGCGGGCGCAGGTAGGGGTCGATCTTGTCGCTGAGCGTGCCGGGCAGGAATCCCAGCCGCTCCCCCGCTTCGACGGCGGGACGGGTCAGGATGATCCGGGAGACTTCCTTTTGCTGCAGCGCCTGGACCGCCTTGGCCATCGCCAGGTACGTCTTGCCGGTGCCGGCCGGGCCGATGCCGAAGATTACGGTGTTGTCATCGATCGCGTCCACGTAGTTCTTCTGGTTCAGCGTCTTGGGCCGGATGGTTTTGCCGCGGCTGGAAAGAATGTTGTGGGTCAGGACATCGACCGGGTTCTGCGGCGATTGGGTGCGCAGCATCGACACGAGCTGCTGCAAAACAGCCGGGGTAATGACGGTCCCGCGGGCAACGAGGCCGCGGACTTCGTTGAGCAGGCGCATGATGCGCGGCACGTCCGCCGCGGGCCCGCTAATGGCAAGTTCGTTGCCGCGGACGTGGAAGTCCACGGCCGGGTACTGGGTTTCGATGAAGCGAAGGGCCTCGTCATGGCTGCCGAGCGACTGGACCATCTGATCGGAACTGTCGAACAGGACTACCTCCGTCCGCAGCCCTGGTAGGGAGTGGGGAAATTCACCTGCGGTGCGCGCTCCGGCGCTGATCCGGGCCTTGCCGTTCGCTGCTTCAGTCATGGTGTTGGCCCGCGGGCCTCCGGTCCCCTCCAGTTCGGAAATGGTGTGTTCCGTCATCCGGTCCGACGGCGTGACTCGCCGTCCGCGGCCGGGGCGACGGGTACTCCCATCTTACGCCAGCGGGCCGGACCCGACGCCCGCCAGGGCCCGCCCGGTGGCCGCCATCCGGGTGACCCGTTCGGTGAGCTCCCGTTGAACCGGTGTGACGGGGTCCGAGGCGCGGACGTTGTGGGCTTCGTCGATCACAACAAGGAGCGGGCGGGGCTCCTCGGGCTTTTCCCACCGGTGATCGAGAGCAACTGCTCGAGGGAGGGCTCCGAGCGCACAGGTGATGCCCGAACCGCTTTGTTCGCACCGGAACGTGTGGCGGTTCAACCGCCGGGCATCGAGCTCCGCGGGTGTGAGCGTGCCCTCGATCGTGCCGATGCTCAACCGATGGGACATGACTTCTCCATCGTTCGTTTGTTGAGGACCGCCACCTCATATCCAGCGCCGCGGGCAGTCTGCTGTCCCCCTCGAAGAGGGTGATTCCGGGTGCCCGGTTCTGACGCCAGCGCCCGGCCCTCCCCCGCCGTCCAGGGCTGGCGTGGCACTTTAGGTATCAACTCTGCATCGGGCGCATATCGTTCCCGTTGCAGTTCGGGGCCGCCGGCGGAATCCACGGTTTACGCCCAGAGCCGTGTGACATGCTGGAAATCGGCCTCAGCCGCGGCAGGATCAGCCGGGCGGGGAAGCAGAGAACGAGCGCACCTAACGGCAACAAAAAGAGAACCGAACAGCAAAGGGCGGCGGCCATCAGGCAACGCAGGATGACTCAGGCAGCAGCAGGCCGGCGGACACGCCGGGCCGTGCTGGTGCTCGTGCTGCCCGCGGCGCTTGCCCTCTCCGGCTGCGTGGCCTCATCCCAGCCCGGCATCACCGATTCAGACTCGCCGTCGCAGGCCCTCTCGGCCCTGCCGTCCGCACCGACCACGAGCGCGCCGCTGGAAACGTCCCAGGCGTCCAACAAGGCACCGGTGTACTGGATTGGCCGCAGCGACGACAGCACATTCCTTTACCGGGAGTTCCGTGATGTCCCGGAAGAGGACAACCCGGTGACCCGGGCGCTGCGGGTCATGATGTCCCAGAAACCGCTGGATCCGGACTTCTTTACGCCGTGGCAGAACCCGAAGAAGCTGGCAAGCTCGATTTCCGGCAAGAACGTGATCACCGTGGATCTATCGGCGGATGCGTTTAACAGCAACGTGGATCCGGCCATGGCCGAGCGTGCGGTCCAGCAACTTGTCTACACCGCATCGGCGGCGGCTGCCAGCGCCGGGCTCATCGATGCCGGCCAGCTGGTCCAGGTGGTGGTGCTCGTCGACGGGCACACCGACTACGTCGCTTTCAACCACGTCCGGCTTGGCTCCCCAACCTCACGCAGCGCCGGGATGGTGGCGCCGGTGTGGATCATTGATCCCCAGGAAGGGACCTCCCTGGGCGATGGTGCCATCAAGATCTCCGGCCGCAGCACCGTAGCAGGAGGGAAGCTCCGGTGGGACATTCTGCGCATCGATGGCAGCGTCGAAACCCAATACTTGAACGGGACGGCCACGGCGTCGGCCGACGCGGGACAGGCGGGAGCTTTTAGCATCGCCGCCAACCTGGGACCGGGCAGCTACGAAGTCCGGGTCTCCCAGGTCGGGGAAGGCAACCCGGACCAGCACCTGTTCGTGGATACCCGCGGGTTTACGGTCAATTAGCCGGCGGCGCAGCGGGCGCGCCGGCGGTCCCCTACCAGCGGCCCAGGATGTCGCTGGCGAGGACGGTGGCGGCCGGCCCGGCCGTGGACGAGCGCAGCACGTGGTGCCCGAGCAGGGCTGTTACGGCGCCGGCGTCGCAGAGCCTGGTCACTTCCCGCGGGCTGATACCACCCTCGGGTCCGACGATCAACAGGACCTCGCGCCCGGCGTCCGGCCCTCCCGCCCCGGACCCGGCGCCCCGCCAGTCCTCCAGGACCTGGCGCAGCGGGCGCACTGCGTCCTCGTGCAGGATGATGGCGAGGTCGGCGCCGGCGACTGCTGCCTGGAGGCCGGCGCCGTCGAGGGCGGCGCGGACCTCCGGGATCCAGGCCCGGCGTGCCTGCTTGGCCGCCGCCGTGACCACCGACTGCCATTTGGCGTGGGCCTTGGCCGCGCGGTCGGCTTTCCAGCGGACGATGGACCGTTCCGCCTGCCACGGCACGACGGCGTCGATCCCCAGTTCCGTGGCGGTCTCGGCGGCGAGCTCGTCCCGGTCACCCTTGGCGAGGGCCTGAACCAGCACCAGGCGGATTCCGGGACGGGGCTCCTCCGAAAGCTTTGAGCATTCCACCGTCAGCCCGCCTGGCTCGGCGGCGGAGACGGCTCCGGTCAGCCGTTTGCCGGCGCCGTCGGCAATATCGACCATCTCCCCCACGGCGAGGCGCTTCACCGTGACAGCATGGCGGGCCTCCGGTCCGTGCAGGACAAAGACGGACCCCGGGGCCAGCCCGTCGAGGGTGCCAGGGGAGGTGAAGAAGACCGGGTTGCTCACCGCTACAGGTTACCGAGCCGGTCCCGAAGCTTCGAGAAGACCCCGCCGCTCGCGGCAAGTTTTCCTTCGGTGAACTGTTCGCCGCGCAGTTTAGCGAGCTGGCGCAGCAGATCCTCCTGGGCGGCGTCGAGCTTGGCCGGGGTGTCCACCTGCAGGTGGACCTTGAGGTCGCCGCGGCCGTAGCCACGCAAGTGCGTGACGCCGAGCCCGCGCAGGGTGATGATCTCCCCGGACTGGGTACCGGCCTTGACGTCGATCTCCTGCTGGCCGTCGAAGGTGTCAAGGTTGAGTTCGGTGCCGAGCGCGGCCGCCGTCATGGGGATGTTCAGGCTGGCGTGCAGGTCGTCGCCGTCGCGAACGTACGTGGCGTCGTTGTTGACCCGGATCTCCACGTAGAGGTCCCCTGCGGGGCCGCCGGCAGGGCCGGCCTCGCCCTGCCCGGAAAGCTGGATGCGGGTGCCGGTGGCGACGCCGGCGGGAACCTTGACCGTCAGGGTGCGCCGGCTGCGGATCCGGCCCTGGCCTGCACATTCGTTACAGGGATCTTTGATGACGGTGCCGAAGCCCTCACAGGACCCGCAGGGAGCCGTGGTCATGACCTGTCCCAGGATGGACCGCACCGCGCGCTGGACCTGGCCGCTGCCGCCGCAAATGTCGCAGCGTTCCGGGTGGCTGCCTTTTTGGCAGCAGGACCCCTCGCAGGTGGGGCAGGTCACGGCGGTGTCCACTTCAAGCTTCTTGTTGACACCGAACACGGCGTCGCGGAGCTCGATCCGGACGCTGATCAGCGCGTCCTGGCCGCGGCGGACCCTGGACGCGGGCCCGCCCTGGCCGCCGGCGCCGAAGAAGGTCTCGAAGATATCCTGGAACGCGAACCCCTGGCCGGCGTAGTTGCCGCCGCCGAAGCCGTTGTCGTTGCCGTTCTCGTTACCGGTGGTGTCGTAAATCCGGCGTTTCTGCGGGTCGGACAGCACCTCGTAGGCGTGTGTGACGGCCTTGAACCGGTCGGACGCGTCGTCCCCGGGGTTTACGTCGGGATGGAGTGTCCGGGCCAGTTTTCGGTAGGCCTTCTTGATCTCTTCGCCCGTGGCTTCGCGGGAAACTCCAAGGACGTCGTAGTGGCTGCTCAAAGTGTGTTTCTCTTCCTGGTAGTACTGCCTGTTGGGGGCAAGAAGTCTGATGCCCGGCTCGTGGGCCGCGCGGTGGAGGGTGGACCCGGCCCGTCAGGGGCCAAGGATCCTGGAAAGGTAGCGGGCGACCGCCCGGACGGCGGCCATGGTGGTGGGATAGTCCATCCGGGTGGGGCCCAGCACTCCAACTTTCGCAGTCGCATCCGGTCCGTAGCCGGTGGCCACCACCGACGCCTCTGCGAGACCGTCGTACGGGTTCTCCCGGCCGATGCTGACCGTGACGCCCCTCGGGTCCGCCGCCATGTCACTGAGCAGGCGGAGCATGACCACCTGTTCCTCGAGGGCTTCCAGGACCGGGCCGATGGTCAGCGGGAAATCGACGTTGGACCGGGCCAGGTTGGCCGTTCCGGCCATCACCATGCGTTCCTCGCGGCTGCTGGTGGCCAGTGCCTCAAGGCCGCGGGCCAGGGCTTGGGCGGCGCCGCGCCGCGCGGGCGGGCAGCTGGCGGCCACGGACTGCAAGGACTGCGGCAGCAGGTTCAGCGGGGTCCCGGTGAGGCTGCCGAGGAACCGCGTGCGCAGTTCCGACAACGCCTCATCCGAAAGGTCCTGTGCCACGTCGATGACGCGTTGCTCCACCTTGCCGGTGTCCGCGATCAGCACCGCCAGCACTTTGCGGGGCGCCAGCAGGACGAATTCGATGTGCCGTACCTTGGCCCGGCTGAGGTGCGGGTACTGCACGACGGCGACCTGGTTGGTCAGCTGCGAGAGCAGCCGGACTGTCCGGTCCAGGACGTCATCGAGGTCCTCGGAGCCCTCCAGCAAGGCCTGGATGGCCCGCCGCTCCGCGGGTGACAGTGGCTTGACCGCCGAGATCTGGTCCACGAAGAGCCGGTAGCCCTTGTCGGTGGGGATGCGCCCGGCACTGGTGTGCGGAGCCGTGATCAGGCCCTCGTCTTCCAGGGCAGCCATGTCATTACGGATGGTGGCGCTGGACACGCCGAGGTGGTGCCGCTCCACAAGGGCCTTGGAGCCGACGGGTTCCCGCGAATGGACATAGTCCTCCACAATGGCCCGCAGCACTTCAAGTTTGCGTGGTTCGCTCACACTCCACCTCCTCTCGACTGTCCTGCATCCGGTGCCAGTTCCCGCCGGCCGTGGCGGACGCACGGTGGCCGGATGAGCAGTGGTTAGCACTCGACATGCCTAAGTGCTAACCAGTCTAATATGAGTCACCCCGTTGTTAGCATTGGATGCGCTCCGGGCGTTCCTCCCGGGGCGCGTGTTTTGGGGCACAGCCCGCCCGCAGCAAACCGAACGCAAAGCAGTGTGTATCCGATGTCATACCAGAACTGGGGCCCGCAGGACCTCTCTGCCCCCGCCAAAGCCCAGCTCCCGGAAGTGCCCGTGGAGCGCGGAATGGTGCTCGAGGACGTGCAGTCCGGTTGGGTGGGTGCCGTTACGCGGGTGGAGAAGTCCGGGGGGATGCATGTGGTTGCCCTTGAAGACCGCCGCGGCAAATCCCGGTCATTCCGCCTCGGTTTCGGTTTCCTCCTGGAGGGCCAGCCGATCCGCCTGATGCCCCCGGCGCCCCGCCCGGCGCCAACCGGCGCGGCCGCGGCAGGCGCCAGAACCGCGTCCGGTTCGGTCCGGGTGGAGGGCCAGCGCGCCCAGGTCGCCAAAGCGAGCCGGATCTGGGTGGAAGGCAAGCACGACGCAGAGCTCGTCGAGAAGGTCTGGGGTGACGATCTGCGGGTGGAGGGCATCGTCGTCGAACCTTTGCATGGCATTGACGACCTCGCCGGCGCGGTGGCAGCCTTCCGCCCCGGGCCCGGGCGGCGCCTGGGCGTCCTGGTGGACCACCTGGTGCCCGATTCCAAAGAATCCCGGATTGCCGCCGCCGTGATGGCATCCCCCGGCGCTGCCGGCAATGTCCTGATCGTCGGCCACCCCTACGTGGACGTCTGGCAGGCGATTCGGCCCGCCGTCCTGGGGATCGAGACGTGGCCGGTGATCCCCCGCGGCGTAGATTGGAAGACCGGGATCCTGACGGCCTTCGGCTGGCCGCACAGCACCAAGGAGGACATCGGCCTGGGCTGGCAGAAACTCCTCGGCGCGGTCCGCAACTACGCCGATCTGGAGCCATCCCTGCTGGGCCGGGTGGAAGAGGTTATAGACTTCCTCACAGTTCCCTGAGCGGTGCTTCCGAAAAGCACCGGTCAGAAGCATCTGCCAGCGGGCCGATCCGTGATTCCGCGCCCGAGCACGTATTCTTGGTACGGCGGCTGCGCCCCCTGCGCAGCCCCGGCACCTCCCGGCACCAATGCACCACCGCACTCCTAAAGGACGACACACCGTGGCAGACGACGCACGCGAACACATCGGCAACCAGGCCGGCCATGGCCAGCCCCCGTACCATGGCGTTCCGGCAAATGCACTGCCGCTTACTGCGAGTGAGGACCGGCAGTGGGCAACTCTGGCCCACTTCGGCGGCATCCTGGGCTGCGTGCCCGCGCTGGTGATCTACCTGATTTTCAAGGACCGCGGCCCGTTCACGGCGCAGGAATCCAAGGAAGCCCTGAACTTCACGCTGCCGCCCACGATTGCAGCGGTAGTGTGCAACCTGCTGGTGTTCGTTCCGGTGGTTGGCAATATTTTCGCGGTCCTGGCCACAATCATCTGGATCGCCGTAACGTGCTTCTCGGTGGCCGCCGGCATCCACGTCAACCGCGGCCAGCCGCACCGCTACGGCTACAATCTCCGCTGGGTCCAGTAGGGCTGGAACTCCCGTCTGGCCGGGCCCAGCCCGGTCGGATCAGTCCGGCAGGATCCGGCGGACCACCGCGTCTGCGAGCAGCCGGCCCTTCAGCGTCAGGATCAGGCTGCCGTGGAAAGCCGCGGCGGGGTCAACGAGCCCGTCGGCGATGAGGCCTGCGACGGCGTGCCGCCCGGTGTCCCCCAGCCCGCCCAGGCTGGCGATCTCCAACCCTGAATTCAAGCGGGCTTCCAGCATGACGCGTTCGACGTTGCGGGTCTGCGCATCGAGGGTTTCCCGGCCCGCGGCAGGTGAGAGCCCGGCGTCAAGCCGGCTGGCATAGGCGACGGGGTGTTTGACGTTCCACCAGCGCACGCCACCCACATGGGAGTGCGCTCCGGGGCCGATTCCCCACCAGTCATCGCCCCGCCAGTAGGCAAGGTTGTGGCGGCAGGCCTGCTCCGGGGTGCGGGACCAGTTGCTTACCTCGTACCAGGAAAGCCCGGCGGCGGAAATGAGCTGGTCGGCGAGCTCGTATTTGGCGGCGTGGTCGTCGTCATCGATTCCCGGGACCTCGCCGCGGCGGATCTGCGCGGCGAGCTTGGTGCCTTCCTCGACAATCAGCGCGTAGGCGCTGATGTGGTCCGGCTGATAGGACAGCGCGGTCTCCAGCGAGTAGCGCCAGTCGGCCAGCGACTCCCCCGGTGTTCCATAGATCAGGTCGAGGCTGACGGCCAGTCCGGCCTCCCGGGCCCACTGGACGGCCTGGGGTACACGGCTGGGCGTGTGGGTGCGGTCCAGCACCTTGAGCACGTGCGGTACCGCCGACTGCATGCCGAACGACACACGGGTGAACCCGGCGTCGGCGAGCAACTGCAGGGATTCCGGCGTCACGGAGTCGGGGTTCGCCTCGGTGGTGACCTCGGCGCCGGGTTCGAGGCCCCAGGCTGCGACGGCGGCGGTGAGGATGCGGGCCAGGTCCTCCGCCGGGAGCAGGGTGGGTGTGCCGCCGCCGAAAAAGACGGTGCTGAGCGGGCGTTCCGGTAAGCCGCTGGTCGTCAGCACGTCCGCCGCGAAGCCGACTTCGGCGACGGCGGTGCCGGCGTAGGCGTCCTGGGACGCGCCGCCGCCGAGCTCGGTGGCGGTGTAGGTGTTGAAGTCGCAGTAGCCGCAGCGCACGGCGCAGAACGGGATATGCACGTAGAGCCCGAACGCCCGGCCGGCGGCGCTCTCCAGCGCCTGGCCGGGCAACAGCCCGTCCGGTGGTGCTGGATCGCCCAGCGGAAGGGCGCTAGGCACCGGCCGGGCCGGGCTGCGCGGGGACGGTGGTTGCAGGCACGGCTACTTCTTAGCCTTGTCCTTGGACTCGTCCGTGGTGAGGGCGGCGATGAAGGCTTCCTGCGGGACCTCGACGCGGCCCACCATCTTCATGCGCTTCTTGCCTTCCTTTTGCTTCTCCAGCAGTTTGCGCTTCCGGGTGATGTCACCGCCGTAGCACTTGGCGAGCACGTCCTTGCGGATGGCGCGGATGCTTTCCCGGGCAATGATGCGGGATCCGATGGCAGCCTGGATGGGCACTTCGAACTGCTGGCGTGGAATGAGTTCGCGCAGCTTGCCGGTCATCATCACGCCGTACGCGTAGGCCTTCTCCCGGTGGGTGATGGCACTGAAAGCGTCCACCTGTTCACCCTGAAGCATGATGTCCACCTTGACCAGATCGGCGACCTGATCGCCGTCGGCCTTCCAGTCCAGCGAACCGTAGCCGCGGGTCCGGGACTTGAGGATGTCGAAGAAGTCGAAGACGATTTCGGCCAGCGGAAGCCGGTACCGGATCTCCACCCGGTCCTCGGAGAGGTAGTCCATGCCGCCCATGACGCCGCGGCGGCTCTGGCACAGTTCCATGATGGCGCCGACGAATTCGTTGGGCGCCAGGATGGTGGCGGACACCATCGGTTCGCGCACCTCGGCGACCTTGCCGGTCGGGTATTCGCTGGGGTTGGTGACGTGGACGACCTTCTTGTCCTCGAGCGTCACCTCGTATTCCACGTTGGGGGCGGTGGAAATCAGGTCCAGGTTGTATTCGCGTTCCAGCCGCTCGCGGGTGATTTCCAGGTGCAGGAGCCCCAGGAAGCCTACCCGGAAGCCGAAGCCCAGCGCTGCGGACGTCTCTGGCTCGTAAACCAGTGCGGCGTCGTTGAGCATCAGCTTCTCGAGCGCATCGCGGAGCACCGGGTAGTCGGTGCCGTCCAGCGGGTACAGACCGGAAAAGACCATCGGCTTGGCGTCCGCGTAGCCCGGGAGGGAGTCGGTGGCCGGCTTCGCAAGGTTGGTGACGGTGTCGCCCACCTTGGACAGGCGCACGTCCTTCACCCCGGTGATGAGGTAGCCCACTTCCCCGACGCCCAGGCCCTTAGAGGGGGTGGGTTCCGGGGAGCTGACGCCGATCTCCAGGAGTTCATGCGTGGCACGGGTGGACATCATCTGGATGCGTTCGCGGGGATGCAGCATGCCGTCAACCACGCGGACGTACGTGACGACGCCGCGGTAGGTGTCATAGACGGAGTCGAAAATCATGGCGCGGGCCGGCGCGTCCGGGTCGCCCACGGGGGCCGGCAGGTCGCGGACGATCTTGTCCAGCAACACCTCGACGCCCATGCCGGTTTTGCCGGAAACGCGGAGCACGTCGTCCGGGTCGCCGCCGATCAGGTTGGCGAGTTCCGCCGCGTACTTCTCAGGCTGCGCCGCAGGGAGGTCGATCTTGTTCAGGACCGGAATGATGGTGAGGTTGTTTTCCATCGCCAGGTAGAGGTTGGCGAGGGTCTGGGCCTCGATGCCCTGGGCCGCGTCCACCAGAAGGATGGCGCCTTCGCAGGCGGCCAGGGACCGGGAGACCTCATAGGTGAAGTCAACGTGCCCGGGGGTGTCGATCATGTTCAGCGCGTAGCTGATGCCGTCGAGCTCCCAGGGCATGCGGACTGCCTGGGACTTGATGGTGATGCCGCGTTCGCGCTCAATGTCCATGCGGTCCAGATACTGGGCCTTCATGTCACGGGACTGGACGACGCCGGTGTACTGGAGCATCCGGTCGGCCAGCGTGGACTTGCCGTGGTCAATGTGCGCAATGATGCAGAAGTTCCGGATGATGGCCGGATCTGTTGCGGCAGGCACCGGGGCGGTGCGGGCCATGGGAGACACGCAGGGTCCTTACTGTTGGCAATACTGACTGACGGCAATACTGGTGGTTTTTGAGCGGAACGGCGCTGCGGACGGGTGTCCGTCCTGCGGCGTGCCGCGTTTATCGTTCCTATAGTCTCCCACGTCCGGGCCCGCCGGAGTGCATCCTCCTGCCCGGCCGGGCGGCCGGTATGGTATCCCCATGGCTTGGAACTTACGCTCAATTGGCAACGCAGTCCGCGGCGCTTTGCGCCTGCTCGAAGGACGCCCCGGCTCGACGCCCGGGAGCTCCGGCAAAGCCCGGCCGTCCGCACCGAAGCCCGCCACAGGCCGTCCGGGCGGGAAACTGCCCGGCACCAAACCGGGCGGACGCCCCGGTGCGGGGCATGCCGCCGCCGGCCTGACCGGCACGTATCCCGGCGACTTCCGCGGAACGGCGACGATTACCTACGCCCCCTCCCCCAACGGCCTGCCCGAGCCGGGTGAGGTCGTTTGGACCTGGGTACCGTACGAAGAGGACTATTCCCGGGGCAAGGACCGCCCCGTACTGCTGGTGGGCACCGGCGGCCGGTATCTGCTGGCCCTCATGCTGACCAGCAAGGACCACGACGGCGATCCGCGCCGGACCGGCGAGTATGTCGACATTGGCACCGGCCGCTGGGACTCGCAGGGGCGCCCCAGCGAAGCGAAACTGGACCGGATCCTGCAGATCAATCCGCGTGATGTCCGGCGTGAAGGTGCCATCCTCGATGCCAAAAGCTTCAGTATTGTGGCCGCGGCCCTGCAGGCCCGCCACGGGTGGCGCTAAGCGTCCGCGCAATCGCCACCCTGCCTGCCTTTCTGCTACTATTGACAGCTGTGTGTCCGTGCAGGTCGACGGCCACAGATGGTTGGTCGCCATAGGTATCCCCACGCCGCTCAGTCAATGGCCAATCTGAAAGCCCTCTAGACCATTTTCCGCATTGAAAAAGAGAGTTCACACGTGGCTAATATCAAGTCCCAGAAGAAGCGCATCCTCACCAACGAGAAGGCCCGCCTGCGTAACAACGCAGTCAAGTCCGAGCTGAAGACGGCCATCCGCGCCGTCAACACCGCCGTTGAGTCCACCGACAAGGATGCTGCGGCTACCGCACTGCTTTCCGCCAGCCGCAAGCTGGACAAGGCTGTCAGCAAGGGTGTTCTGCACAAGAACAACGCTGCCAACCGCAAGTCGGCCATCTCCAAGAAGGTCAACGCGCTCTAAGGCTTCCAGTTCACTCGAACTGATGATCGTGGCCGGCACCCTCGGGTGCCGGCCACCTCCAGTTAAGCCACCGGATACGCCTCCGGGCGGGCGCAGGCCGCGCCGCCCGGATCGGCTCCGGCCCTGCAGGCCCTCCGTCAGCGGCGCACCGACGTCGCAATCACCGTCACGGCGTGTTCGACGGCGTAAACCGGGTCCCGGGAGAGGCCCTTGACCTGGGCGTCCGCCTCGGCGGTCACCTGAATGGACCGGACCAGGCCCTCGGGAGTCCAGCGCCGCACCTCCCGCTGCGCCTGTTCCACCAGCCAGGGCTGCATGCCGAGTTGCTTGGCAATCTGGGACGAGGAGCCCTGGGCGCCGGCGACCTTGGCGAGTGTGCGGAGTTTCGCGGCCAGCGCCGCGACGAGGGGAACCGGGTCCGCGCCCGTATCGAGGGCGTGGCGCAGGGTGGACAGTGCCAGCGGGGCGTTCCCGGCCATTGCGGCATCGGCTACCTTGAAAGCCGAGGCTTCGACCCTGCCCCCGTAATACCGGTCCACCATGGCGGCGTCCACGCCGGTAGCGGCATCGGCAATGAGTTGGCTGCAGGCGGCGGCAAGTTCAGCCAGGCTTGCGCCGACGGCGTTGACGAGGGCGTGCACGGCATCCGCTTCGATGCGCCGCGAGGCGGCCCTGAACTCGTTTGTCACGAACGCTATCTTGTCAGCATCCTTCTTCAGCGGCTGGCAGTCCACCACCGGCCAGCCGCCGGCTTTGATGGCGTCCAGCAGCTTCTTACCGCGCACGCCCCCGCTATGGCGGAAGACCAGCACAGCGTCCGGCTCGGGACTGGTGAGATACTTCAGCCCGTCCGCCAGGATCGCATCGTTCATGCCCTCGAGGCCTTCCACTTCGATGAGCTTTTGCTCGCCGAACAGGGACGGGCTGACATTCATTGCGAGGGAACCCGGCTCGTAGTTGCCGGCATTGAGCCGTGTTATCTCGACGTCCGGGGCTGCGGCACGGACCTGTGCCCTGATGCGATCCATGGCGCGGGATCCCAAATAGTCTTCCGGCCCGCCTACCAGCACGACGGCGGCAGGGGTCACATCACGCCAGGTGGCGGTATTCGCCGCCGCGGGCCGGGCGCGTGGGGTCTGGGCAGCAGCCACTGAGGTTTCCTCCCGGAAGGTTGTTTGCAGGTTCTAAGCCTGCCACGGCCTGGACGGTGCACCAAGCCGGAGCGGCGCCCACGCATGGCTGTTCCGCCACGGTCATGGGGAGGCAGCATCCGGTCGAGCATCGCCACAGTCCGTTCATGGGCGGCCCGGGCCAGCCCCACCGTCCGGGCAGGGTGGCAGCCCAGCCAGCAGGCGGCGAGGGCGGCAGCGGAGAACAGCGTCATCGTGGCCACGCCGAAGGCGCCTTCCGGCCAGGGCAGGACAGCGCCGGGCAAGCCGGCGAAGAAACGTGCGATTCCGCCCACCCCGTTGGCGAAGGCGGCCGCGACGGCCAGCGGCACTGTAGCGAGGGCAGGGGCCAGAGCTGCCAGCGGCACAGCCGCCGTCCCCAGCAACGTCACAGGGGCGACAAGGACAGCAGCAGCGATGTTGGCGGGCAGGGCATAGGCCGAGAATTGCGGCTGCAGCAAGACGATCACGGGGCCGCAGAAAGTCTGGGCAGAGAGCGGAACCGCTACTCCGGCCGCCGCCCACCGCGGCACCCACTCCGGAAACCAGCCCAGAATTGCCCTGCCCGTCATCACGATGCCGAGCGTTGCAAGGACGGAGAGCAGGAACCCGAAGCTGATGGCCAACGCCGGTTGCGCCAGCACGAGTCCTGCCACTGCGAGGCACAAGAGGCTCAGCCCCCGTCCGGGGCGGCCTCCGGCCAGGGCCACGAGGCCAATGGCGCCCATCACAGCGGCCCGCAGGACGCTGGCGTCCGGGCCAACCATCAGGACGAACAGGGCCAGCCCGCCCAGGCACAGGACCGCAGTCACTGCACGATTGGACCGCAGGCTGCGCGCGCCCAGCAGAAAGGCACCCAGAATGATGCTGCAGTTTGCCCCGCTGACTGCCGTCAGGTGGGTCATTCCGACCGTTTTCATGGCAGTGTCCAGGTCCGGGTCCACGGAGCTGGTGTCACCGGTGACCATTCCCGGAAGGAGCCCGCGGGCATCTCCCGCGAACTGCCCGGCGGCATCGGAGAACCGGCTCCGGAGCTCCCGTGGGCCGTACTGCCAGGGCCCGGGTTGACCGATCGCGAGCGGCGCGGAACTTGCCGAGAGGACCGCCGCTTCAGCCTGGCCGGGTCCGGGAGGTTTGAGCTTGCCGGTGGTCCGGATCCGGATGCCGGGGTTGGCATGCTCCCAGTCGGCGCCACCCAGCACCAGCAACCGCGCCGGCGCGCGGACCCGGTGGGCGTCGAAGGTCATTTCAATCATGGTGGCCGGCACGGCCCAGCGGTCCGATAGCCCGGAACGTCCGGGAGCCGTGAGCCGCCGCGGTGCCCCCGAGACCTCCACCTCCACTGCCACGGTGTGGCCTCCGGCAGCGGCAGCGGACACGGCCTCCTCATTCCCGGCGGCGGATTCGGCGGCGGCATGCCCGGCCGTCGCCGCGGCGAGAAGCAACGCCACCGCCAGCGTTGCGAGGAAACTCCGCCGGGCCGGACCACCGGTTTTCCGCCTCCTGCAAACGGACCCTGCCCGGAGCAGGAGGAGCCCCGCCCCTGCCAGGAAGCTCAGGCCGAGCACCGCCAGCTGTGCCGGGTTTAAGTGGGGCGCCGCCGCTGCCGTGGCCCAGACCAGCACCGCCGAAGGAACCAGGCGGACGTCGGTTCTGCGCAGCAGGTGCTCCCGGTTCCTGTGGGACCGGGCCGGGCCCGGAAAGGACTCGATGAGGTCCCTGAACCTCACACGGCGCGGGCGCTGTCCAAGAGGCCCCGGCTGTCCCGGCTGTCCAGGCGGCCCCGGCGGCCCGGAGAGCCCGGGCGGTGGCAGCGCGTTCTCTGCTTCCGGGTCGTTGCCGGGACCGCGGCCAAGGGCTGCGTCAATGTACTGCTGCCAGCGGCTGGCCCGCTCCATGCCGGGCTCCCTCAGACCCGGACCAGCGGCAACAGGGCTGCGAGCATCTTCTCGCCGACACCGTCCACGGCGTCCAGTTCTTCCACCCGCTGGAAACGACCGTGCTGGCCGCGCCAGTCCACAATCCGTTGGGCCAGCACCGGCCCGACGCGCGGCAGGGTGGCCAGTTCCTCGACGCTGGCGGTGTTCAGGTTGATCTTCCCGGCAGCGGTCGGGAGCGCACCGGAGGACGGTCCGCCCGCGGCGGCCGCATCACCGGCCGGAGGGGTTCCGTCCGGAACAGTTTCGCCCTGCCGCGGCACCAGGATTTTCTGTCCGTCCTCAAGGACAGCCGCGAGATTGAGCTGGCCCGAATCGGCATCCGGGGAACCACCTCCCGCCGCAGCGATGGCCTCGTGCAGCCGGCTCCCCTGCGGCAATTCCACGATGCCGGCCCGGACAACGGCACCGGCCACGTGCACGATGATCTTTCCCGTGGCGGGCGGCGATGAAATGACGGGGTCGGGTTCGGGATGGGAATCCGGAGCGGGCCCATCGCCGTCCGCTGCGATCCCGGTGGAACTTAGCGGGCCGAGATCCGTGGGGGCATGCGCCGCCTGCCACCAGAACCAGCCGAGGAACACTGCGGCGACCAGGCACAGCACTGCGGCGGCGCGGGCACCGGTGCGCCACCTGAGACGGGGACCGCGGCGGACTGGCGGGTCACCGGGTTCCGGCCCGGGCTGAGGTGCAGAACCGGAGACCAGCGGCGGTATGGAGAGCAGGCCGGCATCTGTTGCGGGGCCGGCTACGGCAGCGGACAGCCTGCGCGCGGCATGGCCGTCTCCGCTGCTGGCTGGGTATCCCGGATCGTGGCGCGGCATGCGCCCATCCTACGAAGCGCCGGCAGCGCCCCTCGGGGTCGAGGTGTCCTATGTGGATACCGGGATACGGCGGCAGCAGGCCGCCGGGCCGGCGGGGCCCAGGACACCGGCCTGGAGGCCGGGCTATATCCCGGCGGATGGTTCCGGATCCGCGGCAGGAGTGGTCTCCCCGACCACCACAGCAAGGACACCAAGTCCGGCGTGGGCAGCCAGCACGGCGGGCAGCGCGCTGATTTGAACGGGCGGACTTCCGGGAACCGCCGTGGCCAGCTCCAGAGCCAGCTGGTCGGCCTCGGCGGGGTTGCCGAAATGGTGGACCGCGAACCTTGCCAGCCCCGCCGGGCGGCTGGCGGCGTCGGACACGGCGATCTCCTGGAGCCGTGCGATGGCTTTCGCCGCGGATCGAATTTTCTCCAGCGGCACCACTTTGCCGTCCACGACCGCGAGGAGGGGCTTGATGGAGAACATGGTGCCCCACATGGACGCCCCCGCTCCGATCCGTCCGCCGCGGCGCAGCTGTTCGAGGCTCGGCACATAGAAGTAAACCCTGGTGCGGGCTAGCTCCTGCTCGGCGGACGTCCGAACTTCCGCCGCTGCTCCGCCGCCCGTGGCTGCGCGGACGGCACTTTGGACGCCCATGCCCAGTGCCATGCCGACGGTCCGCGAGTCAATGACCTCCACGGGGATGCCTACCCGGGCAGCGGCGAGCCGGGCTGAGTCGACAGTTCCGGACAGTTCCCCGGAGATGTGGACCGAGACGACAGCATCAAAGCCCAGCCGTCCGGCAGCCAGGTAGGCCTGCTCGAACTGGCCCGGGGAAGGCCGGGAGGTCTTGACGGGCTTACCGCTCGCCAGAGCCAGCGCGATGGTGTCGGTGATGTCGTCCTCACCCTCGCCGTAGATCTCCGCTCCCACCATCACCGGCATCGGGACGACGGCAAGGCGCCCGTCGCCGGAGACGGCGCGGACCCAGTCGGCCGGCAGTGCCGCAGCGGAGTCCGTGACCACGGCCGTGCGGACCACGGCGGGGCTGTTGCCGGGGGCAGTGGACCGGGGCTGGCGTAAGCCGCCGAGGCGCTCCTTGAGCCACGGCCACCCCGCGGGGTCGCGATCGGGCATGCGGAACCTCTTGCTCTCTGCTCTGGCTGTCGAACACGCGGCACGGTCCGGCCGCCGGGAGACCCCGGCGGCCGGACCAACGGACAGTCTGCCCCGCTAAGCCGGGACGATGTTGACCAGTTTAGGCGCCCGCACGATGACGGTGCGGATGCTGCGGCCATCGAGGGCACGCTGGACATTCTCCGAGCCCAGCGCCAGTTCCCGCAGCTCGTCCTCGCCGATCTCCGGGGAGACGTCGAGCCGGTCACGGACCTTGCCCTGCACCTGGACGACGGCGGTGACGGTGTCCTGCACCAACAGGGCGGGGTCGTGCGCGGGCCAACCGGCATTGGCCACCGAGGCGGGGTGCCCCAGCACGTTCCAGAGATCCTCTGCCGTGTAGGGCGCGAAGAGGCTCAGGATGACCGCGACGGCCTCGACGGCTTCGCGGACCGCCGGATCGGCGCCTCCCGCTCCGGTGCCCGCATCAATAGTCTTGCGGGTCGCGTTGACGAGCTCCATGAGCTTGGCCACGACCACATTGAACTTGTTGTGGTCCAGCAAGGCTTCGGCGTCGGCGATCGTGCGGTGCGTGACGGTACGCAGGGCGCGGTCGCCCGCGGCGAAGTCGACGCCCGGAGCACTGGCAACGTCCTGGCCCAACCGCCAGGCGCGGGCCAGGAACTTTGCAGAACCCGACGGCGAGACGTCCGCCCAGTCGACGTCGTCCTCCGGCGGGGAGGCGAAGATCATGGTGAGCCGGACGGCGTCGACGCCGTACTTGTCCAACTGCTCGCCGAGGTCAACGCCGTTGCCCAGGGACTTGCTCATGGCTTTGCCGCCGTTGAGCACCTGTCCCTGGTTCAGGAGTGCACTGAAGGGCTCGTCGGCGTCGATCATGCCGAGGTCGTGGATGACTTTGGTGAAGAACCGCGCATAAAGCAAATGCAGGATGGCGTGCTCCACGCCGCCCACGTACTGCCCCACCGGCATCCAGTCATTGATCTTCTCCGGATCGAACGGGCCGTCCGTGAACTGGGGCGAGACGAAACGCAGGAAATACCAGGAGGAATCCACGAACGTGTCCATGGTGTCCGTGTCCCGCCTGGCCGGGCCGTGGCAACTGGGGCACTGAACATTGACCCAGCTTTCGACGGCGGCCAACGGCGACGTGCCCTTTGGGGACAGGTCCTCCCCGCGCAGGTCCGCCGGCAGGGTGACAGGCAGTTGATCGTCCGGCACCGGGACTTCCCCGCAGGCAGGGCAGTGGATGATCGGGATCGGGGTGCCCCAGAAGCGCTGCCGGCTGAGCAGCCAGTCGCGCAGACGGAAGTTCACGAATTTCTCGCCGGCGCCCTGCTGCTGCAGGATTTCGATGGCGGCCGGAATGGCTTCTGCCTTGGGCAGGCCGTCCAGGGCACCGGAGTTGATCAGGGTGCCCTCGCCCGTCGTCGCCGTCCCGCTGACGGCGGGATCCTCCTCGCCGGTATCCAGCACTGCCCGTACCGGCAGGTCAAAGGTGCGCGCGAAGTCGAGGTCGCGCTGGTCGTGGGCGGGGACGGCCATGATGGCGCCGGTGCCGTAGTCCGCCAGCACGTAGTCGGCTGCCCAGACGGGCAGCTTCTCGCCGTTGAGCGGGTTGATGGCGTACCGGCCGGTGAAGACACCGGTCTTTTCCCGCTCGGTGGACTGCCGTTCGATTTCGGAGAGCGCCTTGACCTGTTCGCGGTAGGCGTCCAGGGCCCCGGCATGTTCGGCGGTGACCAGTTCGACGGCGATCGGCGCGTCGGCCGCGACGACAAAGAACGTCGCACCGAACAGGGTGTCGGGTCGGGTGGTAAACACCTGGACGTCCTTGGCGGGCTTGCCGGCGTCGGCCTCGATGACGAAGGTGACGTGCGCGCCCTCGGACCGTCCGATCCAGTTCTTCTGCATGGCCAGGACGCGTTCGGGCCAGTGCCCGCGCAGTTCGTCCATGTCCTCGAGCAGCCGGTCGGCGTAGTCGGTGATCTTGAAGTACCACTGGTTCAGGGACTTTTTGGTGACCTGTGTGCCGCAACGCTCACAGGCGCCGTTGACGACCTGTTCGTTGGCCAGCACCGTCTGGTCCTTGGGGCACCAGTTGACGGGCGAATTTTTGCGGTAGGCCAGGCCGCGCTCGTGGAAGCGTTTGAAAAGCCACTGGGTCCACCGGTAGTACTCCGGGTCGGACGTGTGGATCCGCCGGGACCAGTCGGCCGAGATGGCGTAGCGCTTGAACGACGCCGCCTGGGTGTCAATGTTGGCGTAGGTCCACTCGCTGGGGTGGGCGTTGCGCTTGATGGCCGCGTTCTCGGCGGGCAGGCCAAAGGAGTCCCAGCCGATCGGGTGCAGTACATCGTAGCCCTGCTGGCGGAGGTACCGGGCGACGACGTCTCCCATGGCAAACGCTTCGGCGTGACCCATGTGAAGATCGCCGGAGGGGTACGGAAACATGTCCAGAACGTACCGCCGCTCCTTGGAGCCGTCGTCGACGGGCGTGAAGACTTTGAGGTCTTCCCAGACCTGCGGCCATTTGGCTTCCATGGTCGCGAAGCTGTAGGCACCCTCTTCGGGGGCCCCCGCTGCCACTGCTGGTGTTCCGGTGTCTGTCTCCGGCTGAACGCTCACTGCTGGCCTCTTCTGTTCTGTCAATTATCTCGGATCAGGACTGTCCCGCCTGAACCCTTAGTCCGCTGCTGCGGGCCGGCGATGGGCCCAGACACACAAAAGCCCCTCGACACGGAGGGGCGGCCGCTTGGCAATCCGGGTTTTATCGGGATGCCGCGCGGCTAGCTAAGCAGAAGGATTGCACGCATAGCTCTACTTTAGCGCACCCACAAACCCCTCGAAGCTGAACTGGAAAAGGGGCCGGTGACTCCCCGCCATGGTGTGGCGGGGAGTCACCGGCCCCTTTTCGGGGCCCTGCAGCTACTTCACGTCCTCATCGACCCAGTCCATGGACTTGGTGACGGCCTTCTTCCAGAGACGCATCTGGCGTTCGCGCTCGGACTGTTCCATCTGCGGTTCCCACCGCTTGTCCTCGGACCAGTTGGCGGAACATTCGCCGAGATCCTTCCAGAAGCCGACGGCGAGCCCGGCGGCGTAGGCGGCACCCAGGGAGGTGGTTTCCACGACCTTGGGCCGGATTACCGGGACACCCAGGATGTCTGCCTGGAACTGCATGAGTGCGTCGTTGGCGACCATGCCGCCGTCGACCTTCAGTTCCGTCAGCGGCACGCCGGAGTCCGCGTTGACGGCGTCGAGCACTTCGCGGGTCTGGAAGGCGGTAGCTTCCAGCGCCGCGCGGGCGATGTGGTTCTTGTTCACGAAGCGGGTCAGGCCGACAATCGCACCGCGGGCGTCCGAACGCCAGTAGGGGGCGAAGAGTCCGGAGAACGCCGGAACGATGTACACGCCGCCGTTGTCCGTGACGGCGGCCGCCAGTGTCTCCACTTCCGGGGCGCTGCTGATCATGCCAAGGTTGTCCCGCAGCCACTGCACCAGCGAACCGGTGACGGCGATGGAGCCTTCCAGGGCGTAGTGCGGCTTGGCGTCGCCGAGCTTGTAGCCCACCGTCGTCAGCAGCCCGTTCTTGGAGTGGACAATTTCCTCACCGGTGTTGAAGATGAGGAAGCAGCCGGTGCCGTAGGTGTTCTTGGCCTCGCCGGCGTCGAACGCGGCCTGACCGAACGTGGCTGCCTGCTGGTCACCGAGGATGCCGGCGACCGGAACCTCGCGCAGCAGCTGGGACGTGTGGACCGTGCCATAGACCTCGGAAGAGGACTTGATGGCCGGCATCATCGACGCGGGGACACCGAAAGCGTCCAGGATCTCCTGGTCCCAGGAGAGGGTCTCGAGATCCATGAACAGGGTCCGTGAGGCGTTGGTGACATCCGTGACGTGGACGCCGCCGTCGGTCCCGCCGGTCAGGTTCCAAAGCACCCATGCGTCGGTGTTGCCGAAGACGAGGTCCCCGGCTTCGGCTCTGGCGCGGGCACCCTCGACGTTGTCCAGGATCCACTTGATCTTGGTGCCGGAGAAGTAGGTGGCCAGCGGCAGGCCCACCTTCTGCTTGAACCGGTCCGGTCCCCCGTCCTTGGCCAGCTCGTCCACGATCGACTGGGTACGGGTGTCCTGCCAGACGATCGCGTTGTACACGGCTTTGCCGGTGGTCTTGTCCCAGACAACGGCGGTTTCGCGCTGGTTGGTGATGCCGACGGCGGCGATGTCGTGGCGGGTCAGGTTGGCCTTGGAGAGGGCGGAAGCGATGACCTCACGGGTGTTGTTCCAGATCTCGGCGGGATCGTGCTCCACCCAGCCTGCCTGCGGGAAAATCTGCTCGTGTTCCATTTGTCCGGAGGAAACAATATTGCCGCTGTGGTCGAACACGATGGCGCGGCTGCTGGTGGTGCCCTGGTCAATGGCGATTACGTACTGGTTCATGTTGACGTCCTTGTCTTGGGAATGGCAGGTAAATGAGTCAGCAGGGGGTTTCAGGCGGCCGCAGTGGCGATGATGGGCACAACGGCTGCGACGATGCCGGCGAGGCCGCCACCGACCAGCGGTCCGACGACGGGAATCCAGGAGTAGCTCCAGTCGGAGGACCCCTTGCCCTTCATGGGCAGCAGGGCGTGGGCGATGCGCGGGCCGAGGTCACGGGCCGGGTTGATGGCGTAGCCGGTAGGGCCACCGAGGGACACACCGATGCCGACGACCAGCAGTGCCACCGCCAGCGGTCCGAGGCCCGAAGGCGTTCCACCGAAGGTCAGGATGACGAAGACGAGGACGAAGGTGCCGACGATCTCCGTGATCAGGTTCCACGGGGTGGAGCGGATTGCCGGGCCGGTCGAGAACACGCCCAGCTGGTTGGCGGACTCCGGCTCAGCATCGAAGTGCTGCTTGTAGGCCAGCCACATCACGACAGCGCCGAGGAAGGCGCCGAGCAGTTCACCGCCGAAGTAGGTGAAGGTGGAGGCGAAGTCAACCGGAACGCCGGGGGCGTACTCCTTCTTGCCATTGAGCAGCAGGCCGAACGTGACGGCCGGGTTCAGGTGCGCCCCGGACTTGGCGGCGACATAGACACCGGCGAAGACGGCGATGCCCCATCCCCAGGTCACCATCAGGAACCCGCCGTTGTTGCCCTTGGTGCCTTTGAGTGCCACGTTCGCCACGACGCCGCAACCCAGCAGGGTCAGCATCGCGGTACCGAATACTTCGGACAGGAAAACTATTCCAAGAGACATCTTTGACTCCTCTATTTTCTGTTGTCAGCCTCTCGCGAGTTTGAGAGGCTGTTGGGCCGGCAACGCGTTGGCGCTGCCGGCCGGCCACTGCGCCGGTCCCCAAATGAACCGCGCAGTCCTTGCGCCCGGAGGTCCCCCGTCCGGGCGCCGAGGTCTATCAGGAGACCAGGCTGTGGACCTGGACACCGTGGAACCGCTTGAGCACCTCCTGGGCGTGGGTGATCTCGGAAGCCCGGGCTGCCGCGTCCCAGCCCAGCGGCCCGGCGAGGATCTCGGCGACTTCGTTGAGAAGTTCGCCGGTGACCAGCCCGCGGAAGGCAAGGGAGGTACGGCGGATCAGGACGTCAATCAAGTGCCCCACCTGCTCGTTGCGGGCCATGAACTCCAGTTCGCGGACGCTGAGCTCACGGGTTGAGTGCAGGAGCCGATCCGGTGCGGAGCCAGCGGCGCCGTCGAGGAAGCGGATGACTTCCTCAGCCCGGGTGCCGTAGCGGGTCAGCAGCACGGCGGTCCGGTCCGCGTCCCGGCCCTCCGCCATGTGTGTCTTGATCCAACGCTGGACGCCGTCCTCGCTGTCCGGGAAGCCGTCGCCGCCGCCGATGGCGAGTTTCGCCGTCGAGACTTTCCGCTCCATTCCCAGCTCGGCGAGGACGTCGTTGCTCAGGTGCTCGGCCAGGGCGCGGAAGGTGGTCCATTTTCCGCCGACAAGGCTGAGCACGGCGGCGCCGGACTTGCCCTCCCCGGCCGCGCGGTGTTCGATGCGGTAGTCACGGCTGACGAAGCCCGGCTGTGTGGCGTCGTGCTTGGGCAGCGGACGGACTCCCGAGAAGGTATAGACGATCTGGTCCCGGTCCACGGCGATGTCCGGGAAGACGTGGCCGATCAGGTCGAAGAAGTAGTCGATCTCCTCCTCGGTGCAGACGGCATCGGCTGCCATGTCGGCGTCGATGTCCGTGGTGCCGACGAGGACGCGGTCCCCCATCGGGTAGATCAGCACGATCCGGCCGTCGGTGTGTTCGAAGAAGATTTCGCGGCCGTTGCAGGCAGCCAGCAGTTCGGGGTGGTCCAGCACGATGTGCGAGCCCTTGGTGCCGCCCATGAAGGCCGATGCCGCACCCATCGCCTGGTTGGTCTGGTCAACCCAGGCTCCGGTGGTGTTGACGATGACTTCGGCGGAGAACTCGAACAGCTCACCGGTCAGCTCGTCGCGGAGTTCCACGGTGCTGCCTGTGCGCCCCGCTCCGGCCGCGTCCTTCACGGACACGAGGGAGAGGTAGTTGCTGGCGCGGGCGTCACTGGCTCCGGCAGCCCCGGCCTTTTCGCCGTCCTGGAGGACGTCCAGCGTGAGGCGCTCCGGGTTGTGGACGGAAGCGTCGAAGTAGGTCGCAGCGTACTTGATGCCCGGGTGCAGCGCCGGCAGCTCAGCCAGTGCACGCTTGCGGCCACGGAACTGGTGGCGCGGCACGGTTCCCCCGTCACGGGAGAAGGAGTCGTACATGCTCAGGCCGAGCTTGATCAAGAAGGCACCGCGTTCTTTCGGCGCACCCTGCTGCTTGTGGGTGAGGAACCGCAGCGGCGCGGACAGAATGCCGGAGAACGTGCTGAAGATAGGGATGGTGGTCTGCAGCGGCTTCACGTAGTGCGGCGCGATGCGCAGCAGCCGGTTGCGTTCCACTACCGATTCCTGAACGAGGCGGAACTCGCCGTTCTCGAGGTAACGGATGCCGCCGTGGATCATGTGCGAGGAGGCGCCGCTGGCTCCCTGGCAGTAGTCACCGCGCTCCACGAGGGCGACATCCACGCCCTGCAGGGCGAGGTCCCGGAACGTGCCCACGCCGTTGATGCCGCCGCCGATAATGAGCACCTGTGCGTGCGGCCGCGTCCGCAGCTTGCGCACCGATGCCCGCTCGCCGGTCGATGCCTGGTTGCGGGCTGAATCCTTCTGTCCCAAGAACTGCTCCTTTGGGTCTGGTTCTGTGCGGCGCGCCCTGCGGCGCGCCGCCGTTCATCACTATTCTTTGGAGTATTGGAAAATGGAGTCAAGCACTATGCACAAACGTGCAGAACGGAAGTGGGATGACACCCTCACGCAGCTCCGACGCCCTCCGCGCCGCCCAGTTGTATTACCTGCAGGACTTGACCATGGACGCGATTGCGCGGGAGCTGCGCACGTCGCGGTCCACCGTATCGCGCCTGCTTTCTTCGGCCCGTGAATCCGGCCTGGTGCAGATCCAAATCCGCAGCCCGCTGGATACCGGCCCGGAGCTGGAGAGCATGATCCGTGCCGAATACAAGGTGGACGTGCACGTGGTTCCGGTAGTGGACACCCTCAATGAGGCGGAAACACTGGACCGCGTGGCCATGCAGGCAGCCCGGACCATTGGGCCGCTGGTGGACTCAAACGCCATCATCGGCGTCGCCTGGGGTTCGACCTTGAGCGCAGTCAGCCGGCACCTGACCCGCAAAATCACGCACGACTGCGTGATCGTCCAGCTCAACGGCGCTGGAAACATGGAAACCACGGGCATCACCTACGCCGCCGACATCATGCGCCGCTTCGGCAGCGCCTACGGTGCGCGGGTGGAGCAGTTTCCGGTCCCGGCGTTCTTCGATCACGCCGCGACGAAGGATGCCATGTGGAATGAGCGCAGTGTGCAGCGCATCCTGGAGCTGCAGGCACGCATGAGTATCGCGATATTCGGCGTCGGATCGGTGGACGCCGATTATCCCAGCCACGTCTACGCAGGCGGTTACCTGGACGAGAACGACCTCGACGTCCTGGCTACCTCGGACGTCGTGGGCGACGTCGCCACGGTGTTTTTCCGTGCCGATGGCTCTTCGGACGGCATCACCTTGAACGAGCGCTCTACCGGCCCGGACCTTGCCCAGCTGCGCCAGGTCCGCCGAAGAATCTGTGTGGTTTCGGGAGCGTCCAAGATCAACGGACTGCGCGGTGCTCTTGCTGCAGGCCTGGCGACCGACTTGATCCTCGATGAGGCCAGCGCCCGGCGCCTGGTCAGCTTCGACGGCTTGTCCTGAGCCGTGGGGAGGACGGGCGGCGGAGTCGGTAAAGTCGGGGTTATGAAACCCTCTCCCCGGCTCAGCCTCAACAACGGTGTACTGATTGATCAGTTGGGGTTTGGACTTTACAAGGTGCCCGCTGCCGACGCTCCGGACCTGGTGACCATGGCGCTGGAGTCCGGCTACCGGCATTTCGACACCGCCGCCATGTACGGCAACGAGGCAGGCGTTGGCCGGGGCATCGGGGCTTTATCCGGATTCGACGGGCGCAACGCCCGCGGCGGCTCCGGCGAGGCCTCCCCTTCGCTCTCCCGCGAGGACCTGTTCGTGACTACCAAGCTCTGGAACGACGACCAGGGCTACGACGCAACGCTGCGCGCCTTTGACACGTCCATGGCCAACCTTGGACTGGAGTACGTCGATCTGTACCTGATCCACTGGCCCTGCCCGCAACGGGGTCTCTACTCCCAGAGCTACAAAGCCATGGAGACGATGTACCGGGAGGGCAGGGCCCGGGCCATCGGAGTCTCGAACTTCGAACCGGACCATCTGGACCGCCTGCTGCAGACTGCCGAGGTCATCCCGGCCGTGAACCAGATCGAGCTTCACCCCTGGCTCCAGCAGGAGGAGCTGCGCGCCTTGCACAGCGGGCTCGGCATCACCACCGAGGCGTGGAGCCCCCTGGGGCGCGGCCAGGTCCTGCAGGACGAGGTGGTCGTGGACCTGGCGGCCACGCACGGCAAGACCCCTGCCCAGATCATCCTTCGCTGGCATATGCAGCTCGGCAACGTCGCCATCCCGAAGGCAAGCTCCTCCGCCCGGATTCGGGAAAACCTGAACGTCTTCGGCTTCAGCCTGGACGACTCCGCCATGGACGCCCTGGCCGGCCTGGACCGCGGCGTCCGCACCGGCTCCAACCCGAACACTGTCAATTAGGACTCATCGAATGGATCATGTGGCCACCCAGCCCTCCCCCGGCACTCCCCTGTTCAGCGCCGGCCTCGACGCCCGCACCCACGCCGCGGAAGTGGACCTTGCCGGTACGCGGGCTGCGTACTGGGCCTACGAGCCCGTCCGCGTGACCCCGGAGACACAGACCATCCTGGTGGTGCACGGCTTCCGCGGCGACCACCATGGCCTGCTCCGGGTGGCCGACCAGCTCCCCGAAATGCGTCTCATCATGCCGGATCTGCCCGGCTTCGGCAGCTCCGCCGCTTTTCCCGATTCCGGACACAGCGTCGAGCGGTACATCCAGTTCCTGGCCGAATTCATGGCGGCGCTGCACCTGGGCCCCGACACGGTCCTGTTGGGGCATTCCTTTGGCTCCATCGTGGCGAGCCATTTCGTGGCAGCCCACCCTGGAAGGGTCAGTGAACTGATCCTGATCAACCCGATCGCTGCCCCTGCCCTGGAGGGGTCCAAGGGGCTGATGACCAAACTCGCCGTCCTGTACTACGAAGCCGCGGCACGGCTGCCGCGCCGGCTGGGCCAGGGCCTGCTGCGCAGCCAGTTGATCGTCCGGATCATGAGCGAGGCGATGGCGAAGACCAAGGACAAGAACCTCCGCCGATTTGTGCACGCCCAGCACAGCGCCTATTTCTCCGCGTTCGCGGACCGGCAAAGCCTGCTGGAGGCGTTCAAGGCCTCGGTGGGCAGCAACGTGGCCGAGGTGGCCTCCGCCCTTACGCTTCCGGTGCTGCTGATCGCCGGTGAAAAGGACGAGATCGCCGCGCTGCCGGACCAGCACATTCTGCTGGGCCTCCTGCCGGATGCAGCCCTCACTGTGATCCCCGACGTCGGGCACCTGATCCACTACGAAACCCCGGAGCCCGCCGCGGCGGCCATCCGACGCTTCCTGAAGGACCATTCCTCGTGAAAATTATTGTCGATGCCCGTTTCACCCGCCTGGACCACCATGACGGCATCAGCCGCTACGGTGCAAGCCTGATCGCGGCCACTGCCAAAGTCGCCGATGTCTCCATGCTGATCAGCGATGTCCGTCAACTGGCCCTGCTGCCGGACGTGCCCTACACCCTGATCAACAGCCCGCTGTCCCCCGCCGAGATATTCGTCGCGTCCAAGGTGAACAACCTGGGCGCCGATGTTGTGGTGTGCCCCATGCAGACCATGGGCAGCTGGGGCCGGAGGTACCCGCTGGTGCTGACCCTGCACGATTTGATCTACTACGAACACCCGGCGCCTCCGGGCTTCCTGCCGGCTCCGGTGCGGGTCCTCTGGCGGCTGTACCACAAGGCTTTCTGGCCCCAGCGCCTGCTCCTGAACCGGGCCGACGTCGTCGCAACCATCAGCTCCACTACCGCGGCATTGATCGCGAAGTACCGGTTGACCAGCAGGCCCGTCCGAATCGTCGGCAACGCCCCGCAGCACGGACATACGCCCCGGGATGCTGGCGCAGGGGCGGACAAGACGCTGCTGTACATGGGGTCCTTCATGCCGTACAAAAACGTCGAAACCATGGTCAAGGGAATGGCGGAGCTGCCGGACATGACTCTGCACCTGCTCAGCCGGATCACCCCCGAACGCCGGGCGGAACTCCAGGCCCTGGCACCCGCCGGCGCGCACATCGTGTTCCATAACGGCGTCACCGACGCTGAGTATGAGGCTCTGCTGGGGCGAACCACGGCCCTGATCAGCCTTTCCAAAGCCGAGGGTTACGGACTGCCCCTCGTTGAAGCGATGTCCCATGGCACCCCCGTGATAGCCAGCGACATCGCAATTTTCCGGGAGGTGGGCGGGGACGCCGTCAGCTACGTCCATCCGGACTCCCCGGAGGAGTTCGCGGCCGCGGTGCGGAAGCTGGAGGAGCCGGACGTGTGGAAAGCACGGTCCCGCCGCGGGGTGGAACGCGCAGCGGATTTCAGCTGGGACGAGTCGGCCCGCAGGCTCCTGGACGCTGCGGAAGAAGCCCTGGCGCTCCACGCACGCCGCTAGGTTGCAGCCTTGCCGTCAGGCCGCGAGTTGATACTTTGCGGGTAGAGGGTCGACGGGGAGTTCCTGGTCGGGGTCCGGGCCGGGGTCCGGCGGTAGTCCCGTGTCCAGCTCCGCGTCCAGGTCCCAGTCCGGGTTCCCGTCCGGGTCCCAGTCCGTCGGCGGGTTCCAGCCCGGATCGTCGCCTGGTGGCGGGTTCCAGCCCGGATCGTCATCCGGTGGCGGGTTCCAGCCCGGATCGTCATCCGGTGGCGGGTTCCTGCCCGGATCGTCATCCGGTGGCGGGTTCCAGCCCGGATCGTCATCCGGTGGGAGGTCCCAGTCCAAGCCCGCGTCGTGTTCCTCGTCCGGTGGCGGTGTCCGGCCCTGGCCCTTGTCCAGTGGCGGCCCCGGGTTCGTTTGCGGGTCCGGGGTCTGAGCTGCCGGCG
>NZ_JAXCHX010000006.1:0-138479 GCF_035984855.1 Arthrobacter sp. MP_M4 | reverse complement strand
AGAGCCCGCCACCCTGGACGGCTACGGTCCGATCCCGCCCTCCATGGCCCGACGCCTGATCGCAGAAGGAGCCGGCTCCTTCCACCGGGTCCTGACCGACCCCCGCGACGGTGCACCCCTGGAGATCGGCCGGACCAGCTACCGGCTCACCACCTCCCAGCGGCGCTGGCTTCGCCTCCGGGACGGCAAATGCCCCTTCCCGGGCTGTAACAACGCCTCCCTGGACAACGAAGCAGACCACCTGCTGGCCTGGGCCGACGGCGGGACGACCGGGATCACGAACCTGGGCCAGCCGTGCCGCAAACACCACCGCCTCAAACACGCCTCGGCCTGGACACCCACCGGGGCCAGTCAAGACCACCCGCCCGGATGGACGTCCCCGATGGGACGGCGGTACCCCAGCGAATCCCAGGACTGGGAACCACCGCCCTGGCCAGCCATCCTCACAGCCCTGACCCAGCCACCGGACCGGGGGTCGCCGGCAGCTCAAACCCCGGACCCGCAAACGAACCCGGGGCCGCCACTGGACAAGGGCCAGGGCCGGCCCCCGCCACCGGACGAGGAACACGACGCGGACTTGGACCGCCCTATTATGAAAATCAACCCGTGCGGGCATGGTGGTCCGCTGATACCAGTGCTCGGCTAGAGGCAGAGCGGCTTTGAGTATCTGTTGTTTGCTTTCGCTGGTCCCCCTCCGGCGGCCTGTTCGCGCAGTAGTCATTGGCAGATTCCAGCCTGGTGGTCCTTGACATGCACTTGTAATAATCCCTAGAATTTTAATTCAACAGTCGTTCAATTGGAGGGCGTGTCCTCAACGTCCTTACCAACGAACCAAGGGGCAACGCCGTGACCCAATCCTTGGCATCGCCGTCGATTGCGACGGGCGTGACTCCTGAACGCCTCCGAGGCTTACGGCGGTGGAACATCGCACTCGCAGTACTGCATCTCGGTCAGGCTGCCGTGCTTCTCTTCCTGACGAACGACTTCGCGATTCCGGTACTAGCTTCGTATGTCGATGGTCCACCCGGAGCCGGAGAGGAGGGCGGACTCGTAACTTCGACGCTGTTCGGGCTGACGATCGGGTATGTCCTCGTGGCATTCCTCGCTCTGGCTGGCATTGATCACCTGCTGACGGCCACGCTCGGCCGCAGAATCTATGAACGTGACCTCCGGCGCGGCATCAACCGGTTCCGGTGGGTCGAGTACTCGTTCAGCGCGACACTTATGGTCATCGTGATCGCGCTTTACTGGGGCATCGTGACTATCAACGCCCTCATCGTCGTCGCCGGCGCCAACGTCGCGATGATTCTGTTCGGATACCTTCAAGAGCGAATGAACCCCCCGGGCCGAACAGCGACCACGATGGTCCCGTTTTGGTTCGGTACGCTGGTTGGAGTGACTCCGTGGTTGGCGATGGGCCTTAACATCCCGCTGTACTCCGACGCTCCGGAGTACATCTTCGTCATCTTGGCGATTCAGGGCGTTCTCTTTTTCTGCTTTGGACTCACTCAGTGGCTTCAGTACCGGGAAATAGGCCCGTGGGCCAACTATGCGTTCGGTGAGAAAACGTATCTGGTGCTGAGTCTCGCGGCGAAATCCCTGCTGACGTGGCAGGTCTTCCTGGCCTCTCTCATCGCATGAATAAATAACTACTCAGGCGGAAGCATTCGTGCCTGGTGGATCAGGGATCTTCAGTAGAAACGTTGCCTTGGCTGACGTTGGTGGGCGATACCGTAGCGGATAACCAATCACAGCTCCTCGACACCATGGGCCTCCAGAACAGCGGCTCACCGGCTTGGCCGTGGATGGCCGCGGCGGTTTTAGGCTGGCCGGGCATTCGTTTGCGGGAATGCCCCTAACCAAGGATTCGGGCTGAGAGGGTTTCCGCCGCTGCGACGACGTGGTCCCGGTGGTCGTCGGACATCAGCCAGGGATTGGGTTCTATTGGTTGGGCATGCCGATTGAATAGTGCGCCCGATCTGTCTTCCAGGGCTGGATGGACCACCAGGGGGACCACTTTTTCTGCGTAGGCCTCCGCGCTCTGGAACAGCAGACCTATGAGGGTTTGCTGTGCTCGCAGTTTCAAGGTCGCTTGTCCGAGGACACCGGCCATGATGTTGGTCTTGATGATGCCGGGATTCATACCGAACACGTTGATGTCCGGAAACCGAGCGGCAGCATGGTGGACCAGAGCCTCGTTGAACACGACGGTGTTGCTGTGGGCTGTCTGCCAGCGGTAGTTTCGGGTCGATTGAATATCTGTGAGATCCAGGACGCGTTCGCCGCCGGGAAACCCCCAGACAAAAAGGCGGGGCTTCTGCCGCTTTGATGGCCTTACCCGGCCCAGCCCTGGCGCTAATTCCTGAGCAACGACCCACCGGCTCATTGCGCTCGTGGCCAGATCTTTCTCCACCCCTTCCGGTGTCACTTCGCGCGTCCGTCCCGCAAAGATCCCGTGGGTGAGCAGGACTGCGTCGAAGGTTTCGGCCGGTAGGTCGCGGGCCACCTGGCGGGCGTTGTTCAGGGACGACAGGTCTGCCGGGATAAATGACCTCTTGGGGTGGGGAGGGTCCTTGAGCGCCCTTCCGACGACGGTGACCTCGGCCCCTTTGCGCAGCAGGGAGTGGGTGATGGCCCGGCCAAGGCCCCCGGTACCGCCGAAGATCACCACCCGGAGACCCTCGTAATCGGTCTGGTCAGAAGACAGCGTTCCGGGTTTCCAGTCCTGTCGGAGCGTTCCGAAGGAAGACATTTATAGATTCCTTTCTTCAGGCCCAAGGCTCAGGCGCTGGCGTTGCGCTGGCCCTGGGCCCGACGTGGCCATCGGTAAGTCGACTGTTCTTGCCGATGATGAAGACCCAGGCGATCCCCATGAGCAGCAGCACCACCGAGCTGATTTCGAAGGCTGCCACGTAGCCGGCGACGAGCGCGTCGGGCGTGGGAGCATTCAACGCATGGTCTGAGACATAGCGGGTGGTCACCGACGCCGCGACGGTGTTGAGGACCGCGATGCCGATGGTTCCGCCGATTTGTTGACTGGTGTTCAGCGTTGCGGAGGCAATCCCGCTGTCCTTGTCTTCTACTGCGGACAGGGCAGTGGAAGACAAAGGCACGAAAATAAGGCCGAAGCCGAGGCTGGCCAGAATCATGAACGGGAGCACCGCACTCAGGTACGAGCTTGAGGGTGTGAGCTGGGCAAACCCGAGCATCGCCCCGGACATGAGCATGAAGCCGGCGAACGTCACAAAACGCGGTCCGGATCTGGCCAGGAGCTGACTGGCAATTCCGGCACTGAGGATCACCCCGGCGGAGAACGGCAGGAAGGACAGGCCTGACTGAACCGGAGTGAGCCGGAGAATGAGCTGCAGGAAGTAGGACAGGAACAGGAAGAACGACAAGCCGCCTGTGCCGACGAAGAACGCGGCAAGATATGCACCGCCCCGCTGCCGGTTGCGGATAATCCGCAACGGAAGCATCGGCGCGGCCGACCTCGTCTGGATAACGACAAAGGACACGAGAAGAACAACTGCAAGGGCGAGGCACCCCACCGTCGCGATACTTCCCCACCCGGAACTTTCGGCCTGACTGATCCCGTAGACGAGAAAGAAGAGACCCGCCGTGACGGTCAGTGCCCCGGGAACGTCATAACGAGGCCGGCCGGGGGTGCGCGACTCCCGCACAAAGTAGACGGCCAGGACGGCAGCGATCACGGAGATTGGCACGTTCACCAGCAGGCACCATCTCCAACTCGCATACTCCGTAAGCACCCCGCCCAGGATCAACCCAATTGCTGCGCCTCCACCGGCAATGGCCCCATAGACGCCGAAGGCTCGCGCGCGTTCTTTGGAATCGGAAAAGGTGACGCTGATCAGCGAGAGGGCCGCCGGAGCAAGCAGGGCCGCGAACAACCCCTGAAGACCACGCGACGCGAAAATGACCCCGGCCAACGCGCCGGCTTGAGGCAGGAGCCCGCCAAGCGCGGAGGCGACTGCGAAGCCAAGGAGGCCGATGATGAACATCCGCTTTCGGCCTGCATAGTCCGCGATCCGGCCGCCCAGCAGAAGAAGACTGCCGAACGCGAGGGTGTAGGCGGTAATGATCCATTGACGGTTATCATCGGTGATGCCCAGGTCTGCCTGGATGGAGGGCAGCGCGATGTTTACGATCGATCCGTCGAGAACAACCATAAGCTGGGCCAAAGCAACGACAACGAGCACGCGCCAACGATTCGAATCCTGACCTTGCATACTTTCCCGTTGGGGACCACTACCGTGCGTTCCGACGTCCATGAGCCCGACTCCATTATTTCAACAGCTGTTTAATTTTGATCGTAGAGTCCGCTAGCATTGGCTGTCAAGGAACAGAAGAAGGCCGGGTTGAGAGAATGACCGCTGCAAAACCGGGTCGCCGGAAGGGCACGAGCGAAAGCCGGCAGGAGATCCTGGAGGCGGCCCGAGCTCTCTTCGCCCAGCACGGGTATCAGCGCACCACCATCCGCCTGATCGCGGAACGCGCCGGCGTTGATCCGAGTCTCGTGATCTACTACTTTTTGAGCAAGGAGCACCTGTTCGCGGCAGCAATGCCCGAACCCAGCGAGGCCGCCCTTGCTGCACCAAAGCTCATGGCAGCTATGCCGAAGGCAGATGCCGCCCGAGCGATCGGACTGCGGATACTCGAGGCCGTCAACTCGCCTGGGACAAGCAATGTTCTCGGGATCATCAGGGCAGCCAGTTCAAAGCCAGAGGCGGTGGCACAACTGCGCGAAGTGTTCGTCAGCCGAATGATGCTTCCCATGATCACTGAACTTGGACTGTCCCGGCCTAAGGAGCGCGCTGTCCTGCTCTCCTCCATCGTTACCGGGATGACCTTCGTGCACGAGATGCTGGACATCAAGATCGAATGGCCCACGCTGGACGAGACAGCCGAGCTTGAGCTGATCGCAAAGGCGATCGAACTCGTCCTCACCGTGGATCTCGACTAGGCCCCGGCACTCGAAGCCCGCGACGCCGCCCGAGAGGACCGCATGGTCCGCCACGAATCACTGTCGAAGGTATGCCGCCTGCCGGGACGACCCACAGACCAGTTAGATGGATGGCCAGTAAACCGGTGGTTCAACTGGTGAGCCCGAGAAATCTCGGGACTGCCGCCTGACCCCGGCACGGACCCAGGCCAGGAAATCCCCGTCGACCCTCTTACCCTCAAGGTACCAACTAACTGCCTGAAGCAGGGCTCCCGTTGTCTCGAATGACCTTTTGCCCTGGAATATTCGTCCTGCCCGGAGCTCCGTCTACCGGCGGCCGAGGTTGCCTGCCCTGGCTAGCTGCCGGGTGCCCGGCCCCGGACATCCCCGACATGCTCTGGGCGCCGAAACCTCGGCTCAGCCTCGGCCCTGGGTTCCGAGGTTCTGAATCCCGAGGTTCTGGATTCCGTGGCCGCCCTGGGTTTCAATGCTGTGAGGGCCGGAAGTGAGCTGGGCCAAGACGCGCGCGGGCCAGTTCGTGGTCACCTCGTGAAGTCCCAGCTCCTGGCACAGTGCGACGTCGTATTCGGAGTCAACGGTCCAAACGCGGAAGCGGCGGCCGGAATTCAGCCAGCGCCGGATAGTGCGCGAATGCCCGCGGACGTAGTCGATGCCCGGGCCGGCAAGACCAGCCTCGCAGTCGTCCAGAATCCGCTCGGCCTCGGTTTGCGCGGCCCGCATGACATTGGCCAACGCACCACCGGTGATTGGCCCAAGGCCGAGTTCCTCGCGAATCTCCTCGACTTCGACGTCGTCCACGAGCTGGCACACAGCGGAGGACGGGACGGATTCCAGCAGGTGCTTCACGGCCTCAGGGCTGAAACTCATGAACGAGACCTCGATGTTGCCGAGCCGGGACGTTATCGGATCCCAGCCCTCGGCGGCGAGGACTTCCAGGACCCGGTCTTCGAGCTTCAGCTGGAAGGGACTCGGGTGTTTGAGCTCAATGGCAAGCCCAATTTTCCGATCCGCCGTCCGCAATATGTCCAGCACGTCCGGGAGGGTCAAAAGCTGGGTTGACCGGCCGCCGTACTCGTCCGGAATTCTGGCGCCCTTCCAGGAGGAGAAGTCGAGCTGTCGAAGCTCCTCAAGGGTCCGGTCGGCCACCGGGCCGGTGCCGTCCGACGTGCGGTCCAAGGTGGCGTCATGCAGCAGCACCGCCTGCTGGTCCCGCGTGAGGTGGATATCGCACTCTACCCCGTCGGCGCCGTCAGCTATCGCCTGCAAGTAGGCGGCCCTGGTGTGCTCGGCGAATACTCCGCTGGAACCCCGGTGGGCGTAGACCAGCGGACGTACCGCAGCGGACTCGTCAGTCGTCATGCTGCCACGTTAGCCGACGGCCGCTCACAAAGCCGGGCTAGGCTGGGCACATGCAGGTGAACACTGAAACAAGTACCCGCCCGGAGGGGCCCAGCGGCTCCGGAACGCCGGCCACCGGCGCCCCCGCCCCCCGCTCATCCATCGCCTCCAGCGACGCCGAAAAGGCATCCGCGCTGCGGAGGATGAAGCTGCTGGCCCTCTCGCTGCTGGTCCTGATGGCCATCATTTTTGTGGTCGCCTTCGCACTCCAGAAGCAGTACCCCTGGCTTGAGTACGTCCGGGCCGCGGCTGAGGGTGGCATGGTGGGCGCCCTCGCCGACTGGTTCGCAGTGACGGCCTTGTTCAAGTATCCGATGGGTCTCAAGATCCCGCACACCGCCATCATTCCGCAGCGCAAGGACCAAATCGGAGCCTCGCTGGGCGAATTCGTGGAGACCAATTTTCTCTCCGAGGATGTGGTCCAGCAAAAACTTGCTTCTGTCGACATCGCCCGCAAGGCAGGCGCCTGGCTCTCCGGCCCCGGCGGCCCGGAACGCGTCGCCAAGGAGGGCGCCGCCGTCATCCGCGGAGCCTTTACGGTGCTCAATGACGACGACGTGCAGGCAGTAATCGAGGGAATGGTCCGCCGGCATCTGCTTACCCCGCCGTGGGGTCCTCCGGTGGGCCGGGTCGCGCAGCGGATTTTCGACGACGGCCATCACCACGCCCTGGTGGATGTGCTTGTGGACCGGACCGTCGACTGGGTGCGGGACAACCAGGAGACGGTCAACCATCTGGTGACCGACCGCTCCCCCACCTGGGTGCCGTCATTCGTTGACGGGCTGGTGGGAGACAAGGTCTACGTGGAGATCCTGAAGTTCACCCGCGCTGTGCAGTCGGACCCGCAGCACCAGGTCCGGCTGTCGATCGACAAGTACCTCAAGGACCTCGCCCAGGATTTGCAACACGATCCGGTGATGATCGCCCGGGCCGAGGGCATTAAAGCCCAGGTTCTCGGTGATCCCGAGATCCGCGAACTGGCGTCCCGTACCTGGGGGACCATCAAAGCCGCGCTGCTCTCCGCCGTCGACGATCCGCACAGCGAACTCACCGTCCGGTTCAAAGCCGCAGTGCACGACTTCGGCACCCGGCTGGTGGTCGACCCCGAGCTTGCCGGCAAGGTGAACAAGTGGATCGGGGACGCCGCCGGGTACCTCGTGAAGACGTACCGCTCGGACATCGCGGGCGTAATTACCGATACCGTGGCACGCTGGGACGCGGAGGAAACCTCGCAGAAGATCGAACTCCAGATCGGCAAGGACCTGCAGTTCATCCGGATTAACGGCACTGTGGTGGGAGCCCTCGCCGGGCTTGCGATCTTCGCGGTGGCGCACCTGGCCTTCGGCTAGCAGCCCGACGCTCCGCGGCTGCGGGGAGCTGCTGGAGCGGGGGCGTGCGGCGGACCGTTCAGGCCGGGGTCAGGCGAAGCTCTCCAGTTCCACGCCGGCACCTTCGAGGGCTGCCCGGACTGAGGCGGCTGTAGCGGCGGAGCCGGGAGTGTCGCCGTGCAGGCACAGGGAGTGGGCTTCGATCCGGAGCACTGTGCCGTCCACGGCCTCGACCTCGCCTTGCGTGGCGAGGCGCACGGCCCGTTCGGCAATCCGGTCGACATCGTCCAACACTGCACCGTCCTGCGAGCGCGGCAGGAGGGTACCGTCGGGCAGGTAAGCGCGGTCTGCGAAGGCTTCGGCGAAGACCGGGTGGCCGGCCTCCCGGGCGAGACCAAGGAGGGCCGAGCCCGGGAAGCCCAGGACCGGAAGACCGGGGTCATAGGCCTGGATGGCAGCCACCACCGCGGACGCCTGCTCGGCGTCGCGCACCGTCCGGTCGTACAGCGCGCCGTGCAGCTTGACGTACTCCACGGAGGCGCCGACGGCGTGAGCCACCCCGTCCAAGGCGCCGAGCTGGTACAGCACGGCGCCGAAAAGATCATCGAAGGTAATGTCCATGGACCGGAGGCCGAACCCGGCGAGATCCGGATAGCCCAAGTGCGCCCCGACGCGGACATCGAGCTCATAGGCTGCCCGGCAGGTGTCCAGCATGGTCACGGGGTCCCCGGCGTGCAGGCCGCAGGCCACGCTGGCGCTCGTAACGAGCGGGAACATCGCTGCGTCGTCACCCATGGTCCAGGTCCCGAAGGACTCCCCCAAGTCAGCGTTTAGGTCCATGACGTGCCGCTTCCGTGCGCTGGTCCGCCCTTGACGTCTTGGCTCTGGACGGCCGGCGGGCCGTCAAAGTCGTTGGTGCCGCCCAGCTCGCCGGGAATGACGAGCGGCATCGGGCCGAATGCTTCCTTGGCGTTCGCGACGACGGCCCGGCCCATCATCCGGTTGCCCACGCCACCCACGACAGCGCCGATGCCGAACGGCAGTGCCCGTCCCAACAGGGCGGTGCCCTGCTTCTTCAGCAGGGTCCGCAGGAACATCGTCTGGATCCGTTCCCGCACCGAGCCAAAGCCGGCAAGCGGGGCCCGTCGGGCGAAGAGGGAGCCCCAGGCCTGTGTGGGGCCCCTGCCCTGCCCGGCCGCCTGTCCGCTCACTGAGCTCAGCAATGCGGTGCCTTCCTCGCCCAGCATGATCGCCATGACCAGGGTGCTGGCTCGTTCCGGGTCTTCCAGCCGTACCCCGTGGAGTTCGGCGAGGGAGGTGGAATACAGGGCGGTGGCCTCAAGGAAACCAACGGTCGCGGCGGCCGAGAGCCCCAGGGCGGCTGCGGTTCCAACACCGGGAATCACGGCTGCTCCGCCGACGAGCGCGCCGCCGCCCGTGACGGCCACGAGGTAATCGCGTTCCAGCGTCGCGGCGAGCTGCGCCGCCGTGGCGTGGGGGTGCTTCCGCTGGAGCCGGCGGAGATTCGCCAGAACCAGCGGGCGCTGAACTTCAACGGCCCGCAGGAGCACGTTATGCACGCCCTGCTTGGGCTTGCCCTGGGCATCGAACATCGCGTTATGTGCTGACTGCTGGGCAATCTTCATTGCCGGGTTGCTGCGCTTGGCCATCATCGCCTCTCCGTGAACCGTAAGTGTGCTGAGGTTCTTCCTTTGCTTAACATTAGCCGGAGCCGGCGCACAGCGAGGGCGGGTGGGCATTTGCCCACCCGCCCTCGGCCTGCCCGCAGGCCCCTGCCGCGTTTAGCGCGGGGTCCGGATGAGCTTCTTGTTGACGAACTCGTTCATGCCGAACCGTGCCAGTTCCCGCCCGACGCCGGAGCGCTTGACGCCGCCGAACGGCAGGTCCGCCTGGGTTTCGGCGACGGAGTTGATGAAGACCATTCCGGTGTCCAGCCGGTCCGCCACTTCCTTGGCCTTGTCGGTGTCGGCGCTGAAGACTGCGCCGCCCAGACCGTACGGGGAACCGTTGGCCAGCTCGATGGCTTCCTCTACGCTGGCGACCTTGTAGATGACCGCTGCCGGGCCGAAGAGTTCTTCGGCGAACGCGCGCATTCCCGGGGTGACATCGGTCAGCACGGTGGGCTCAACGTAGGCGCCGGGGCCGTCAACGTGGTGACCGCCGGTGCGCAGGGTCGCGCCCTTGTCCACAGCGTCCTGGATTTGTTCGATCAGCCCGTCGGCGGCGCTCTGCGAAGACAGCGGCCCGAAGCGCGTATCGGCGAGCAGCGGGTCTCCCGGCTTGATCACGGACATCTTCGCGGTGAATTTCTCCACGAATTCCTCGTAGAGGTCCGCAAGGATAATGAAGCGCTTCGAGGCGGTGCACGCCTGGCCGGCGTTCCCCATCCGCCCGCTGACCGCGGCCTTGACGGTGGCGTCCAGATCATCGGAGTCAAGGACGATGAACGGATCGCTGCCGCCCAGCTCCAGCACATACTTCTTCAGGTTCCGGCCGGCCACCTCGGCGACAGCCGATCCGGCCCGCTCGCTGCCGGTCAGGGAAACGCCCTGGACGCGGTCGTCCGCGATGACTTCAGCCACCTGCTCATTGCTCAGGAACACGTTGATGTAGGCACCCTCGGGGAGTCCTGCGTCCTTGAAGATCTGCTCGATGGCGAGGGCCGACTGGGGGCAGCTGCCGGCGTGCTTGAGCAGGATGGTGTTGCCGAGGATCAGGTTGGGCGCGGCGAACCGGGCCACCTGGTAATAGGGGTAGTTCCACGGCATGATGCCCAGGAGCGGTCCCACCGGGGCGGAGCGGACGATTGCCTCGCCGCCGCCCTTGACGTCCAGCAACTCGTCCGCAAGGAAGGACGGGCCCTCTTCGGCGTAGTAGGAATAGATGTCGGCGACCAGCCCCACCTCGCCCCGTGACTGGGCGAGCGGCTTGCCCATCTCCGTGGCGATCAGCCGGGCCAGTTCGTCCTGGCGCTCCCGGTAGAGCTCAGCCACACGCGCAATCACCTTGGCGCGGGCCTCCACGGGCGCCGCCTGCCAGTCCGCGAACGCAGCCTTCGAGGCCGCGAGCGCTTGCTCCACGTCGCCCGCGGTGGCGAGCGGGAATTCTTTCAATGTCTCTCCGGTCGCGGGGTTTACTGTCTTGTAGGCAGTCATCTATCCACCATCTCCGATTCTGATTGGTTCAGCCTTAATGGGCCCATGCCCGCCCCCCGCATTAACAGCATGGCGCTGCAACTGCGTGGGAGCCGATCGGTGCCCGGTACGTCGGAACGGGCAGACCCGGTGGGGTTGCCCGTCCACCATGCCTAACCCCGGCGCGGCGACGCCTATTCCATCGGATCATCCGGGTCCGAAAACTGCAGCCCCTCACCGGGCCGGACCTTTAGACTGGAGCCATGCGCTCGCTGAGGGCCCTGCGCCCATTCGCGCACCGGGAATACCGGGTGCTCATTGCAGCTCTGGCCATCTCCATTTTTGGCTCCGGAATGTGGGCCGTGGCGATGGTTTACGAGGTGATCCATCTGGGCGGGGGCCCGCTGGAGCTGTCCCTTGTTGCCGCGGCTGGCAGCGTGGGCCTCGTCGCCTTTGTTCTTGCGGGCGGGGTGGCGGCGGACCGGTTCCCGCAGCGGCTCCTCATCATCGCGGTGGAAGGAGCCAACCTGGCCGTCATCGCCGCCATCAGCGGGCTGGCCATGCTGGGCTGGCTGCAGCTCTGGCATCTCGCGCTCGGTGCGTTTGTGCTGGGAGTCGGAGCGGCGTTCTTTTTTCCGGCCTACTCCGCCATACTCCCCAGGATCCTTCCGCCGGAGGACCTGCTCGCGGCAAACGGCATGGAGGGCACTATGCGGCCCATCCTGCAGCAGGCCGCCGGTCCCGCCGTCGCCGGCGTCCTGGTTGCCGCCCTGTCCCCCGCGCACGCAGTGACCGGGGTGGCGGCGTGCCACCTGGTGGCATTTTCCATCCTTAACTTTCTCCGCCACCAGCCACGCCAGGCGTCAGGCCCGGGGACAGACGCGGCGGCAGAAGGAGGGGATGGCCTCGTGGACGGCGCTGCTCCCGGACCCGGCGGAACGGCTACGACGTCCGTGCTGCACGATCTCCGCGAGGGGGTCAGCTACACACTCCGCACGCCCTGGCTGCTGTGGACGCTCCTGTGGGCCTGCATCTCCGTGCTGTTCCTGATCGGCCCCATTGAAGTGCTTTTGCCGTTCGTGGTCCGCGACCAGCTCGGCGGCGACTCACGGATGTTCGGTTTCCTGCTCGCGATCATGGGCGTAGGCGGGGCCGCAGCCTCACTGGCCACAGCCTCCTTTCCCCTTCCGCGCCGCTACCTCAGCGTGATGATGGTCAGCTGGGGTGCCGGCAGCCTGCCACTGGCCGCCGTTGGCGTCATCGACAGCTTCTGGGTGCTGGCGGCCGCGCTCTTTGTCTTCGGCGCCACCGGCGGCGCGGGCATGGTCATCTGGGGAACACTGCTGCAGCGCCGGGTGCCGCCGCACCTCCTGGGCCGGGTCTCCAGCCTGGATTTCTTCGTGTCCCTTGCCCTGATGCCGGTCTCCATGGCCCTCGCAGGGCCCGCCGCCGAGGTCCTCCCGGTGGAGTTGATTTTCCTAGTCGCGGGGACGGTGTGCCCGGTCATGGCCGTGATTGCCCTGGCCGTCGCGCGGATGCCGGCCGATGAGGCCGCACATCCGCTGGGCGACGGCCTCGTGGACGCGGTGTGACCCCGGACCGAAGCCTGCGTGCGGGGCGCCCCGGTCCGAAGCAGCGCGGCTCAGACCGCCGCCCGCACGATCGGGATGGACGCCGTCGGGAGTCCGCTCGGGAAGACCGTGGGCTCAGGCACCGCCACCGGGGCCAGCTGAACCCGCACCGGATCGCCGTCGATCGTGAGCAGCTCGCCGCGGACGTCGATGTCCAGCGGCCCGCCCTCGCGCACGGTCAGGCTGATGGCGCCCTGCTCCAGTTCCAGCTGCAGCAGCCTGCCTTGGATTTTCAGGTGGAAGGACAGCCCGTCCCACCCGGCTGGCAGCCGGGGGTCGAAGTACGGCACGGCGCCCTGGTCCCTCAGGCCCGCGAAGCCGCTGACCAGCGAGCTCCAGACCCCGCCGGTGGACGCGATATGCACACCGTCCACCGTGTTGCCGTGGGTGTCGTCCAGGTCGATGAACAACGCGTGGATGAAGTGCTCCAGCGCGGCCTCGCCATAGCCGACCTCGGCCGCCATGATGCCCTGCACGCACGCGGAAAGAGTGGAATCGCCGGTGGTGATCGGGTCGTAGAAGTCGAAGGCTCGCTGCTTTTCCTCGGCAGTGAAGTCCTGCCATTGCAGGAACATGGCCAGCACGCTGTCCGCCTGCTTGAGCACCTGGTGGCGGTAGATCACCAACGGGTGGAAGTGCAGCAGCAGCGGGTATTGGGACCGCGGCGTGCTCCAGTCCCACGGCTCCAGAGCCATGAAATCGTTGTCCTGCGAGTGCACCTGGAGGTCATCGTCGTAGGGCAGCAGCATGCGGGTGGCTGCTTGCTCCCAGAGCTGGCGCTCGGCGTCGTCGATCTCCGGGTGGTCCAGGGCCGCCGCGGCGCGCAGGTTAAACCGGGCCATGACGTTGGTGTAGAGGTTGTCATTGACGACGGCGGTGTACTCGTCCGGGCCGGTGACACCATGGATGTGGAAGAGCCCGTCCTTGCCGAAGAAGCCCAGCGAAACCCACATCCTGGCGGTCTCAATCAGCAGTTCCGCGCCGAGGGTGTCCTGGAAGGTGTGGTCGCCACTGGCCCAGATGTAGCGGTTGGTCGCGAAGGCGATCGCCGCGGCGATGTGGAACTGTGCCGTGCCGGCGGCGTAGTAGGCGCTGGCTTCGAGACCGTTGATGGTGCGCCACGGGAAGAGTGCACCCTCCACGCTGAGCTCCTTGGCGCGGATCTTGGCCTCCGGCAGCATCGCGTGGCGGAACTCGAGGACCTGGCGGGCGTTGCCGGGGCTGGTGTACGTCAGGTACGGCATGAGGTACACCTCCTGGTCCCAAAAGTAGTGGCCGTCATAGCCGGAGCCGGACACGCCCTTGGCCGGAATTCCGGCGATGTCCGCGCACGCCGTGGCCTGGGCCAGCTGGAAGAGGTTCCAGCGGACGGCCTGCTGGAGCTCAGTCTGGCCAGCGAGCACAATGTCGGCAGTGGCCCAGTAGGCGCGGTAATGCTCCGCGCTTTCGGCGAAAATCTCCGCGAGCGGCCTGAGGCCCGTTTCGGCATCATCCGCGAGGTCCTCGGAGGTCTGCCCGACGGCGTAGCTGACGCTTTTCTCGAGCACGAAGGGCTCGTCGGCACCCACGGCCAGGACGTACCGGACGCTGCTGTCGTCCTCGTGCACCAGGGTGTCAAAGGGCTGCACCCCGGCGTTGGTCCAGTGGTCGACAGCCAGTCCGATGCGCTGCTTGGACTCGGCAGTCTCCCAGGACAGACGCAGGGACCCATCGCCGCCGTCGAGCCGTACGGGGAGCAGCACCCGGCCGGCGTGCCGGCCCGCGCGCCGGGGGTCGTGGGCCGAGTGATCCTCGACCGGCTGATCCTGGCGGTTGATAACCGAGGAGGTGACGTCTGCGGAGACGTCCCGGTCCGCGACGAGTTGCAGTGAGATGCCTAGCGCCCCGCGGGTCTGGTAGCCGACTGCACGTCGTTCCGTGGTGGTCACGGTGGCGCCGGAGCGGCACTGCCAGGCGATCGTACATTCGTAGACGCCGGTGGCGAAGTCGACGCTCCGCCGGTAGTCGAGCACGGTGGATTCTTCCAGGCTCAGCGTCTCGCCGTCGATGACCACGGTGAAGTTGTTGGCGTCCGGGATGTACAGGATCCGCTGGCCGGTACGGGCGAAGCCGTAGGCGTTCTCAGCGTGCTTGATGTCCCAGGTCTCGTGGAAGCCATTGATGAAGCTGCCCGGCAGCTCGGCGTCGGCGGCGGCCCAGTGGGCGCCGCGGATGCCCAGGTGCCCGTTGCCCAAACTGAACAGGGTTTCCAGCGTGCCGGCGTTGCCGGGAAGGTGGACGGTCTCAATCAACTGCCAAGGGTCGTTGGGGAACCGTGCACGGTCCGAGGTGATGAGGGCCATTATTTTCCTTCAGGCGGATAAAGAAGCAGGTGAATCGTTCGGGGACCGTGCGCGGAGAGGCTAGAGGAATTCTTCGAGGTCGTTGACCACAAGCGTGGCTCCGGCGGCGAGCAGCACTTCCCGGCCGGCCCCACGGTCCACACCAATCACCGAATGGAAGTTTCCTGCGCTGCCGGCCTGGACGCCGGACACAGCGTCCTCCACGACGACGCACCCGGCGCTGGGCAGTCCCAGCAGCCGAGCGGCGTATTCGTAGGTTGCCGGGCTTGGCTTTCCGGGCAACCCCTCATTGACGGCGACAACACCGTCGACCACCACGGGGAAGTAGTCGGAAAGTCCCGCGGCTTTCAGCACCGCCGGGGCGTTGCGCGAGGAGGAGACGACGGCGACCTTAAGCCCGCGGGTCAGGGCGGCCTCAAGAAACCGGACGGAGCCCTCGTAGGGCTTGACGCCGCCGGCCTCGACGATGTCATTGAAAACTTTGTTCTTACGATTGCCCAGGCCGTGGACAGTGTCGTGCGCCGGATCGTCATCCAGCGGGCCTTCGGGCAGAACAATGGTGCGCGAGGCCAGGAAGTCCCGCACGCCGTCGAAACGCGGCTTGCCGTCGATATGGTCGAAGTAGTCACTTTCCCGGTACCCGGCGGCCTCGGGCGCGGTCTTGAGGAACCCGTCAAAAAGTTCCTGCCAGGCGCGTTCGTGCACAATCGCGGTGGGGGTCAGGACGCCGTCAAGGTCGAAGAGGATGGCGGAGGCCCCGGCCCAGCTCGAAGGGGTGCTGTTGGGTGACTCGGTCATGGAACGGTTGTCCTTTCAGACGGCGGGTCAAACTGGGGGCAGACGATTCTTGGGAAGACGGGCGGCAGCGGGCGATGCCAGGGTCCGGGGAACATTGGTGGGCCAGCCTGCTGGCTTATTGCCCGCTCACGCGGACGCCGGTCAACGCCGGCGAATCCCCTTGCGCGCTAGGAGCGGGAGCTCCGGAGGCCGGCCCGCATGCGAACCCACAAGCCCGGGGCGTAGGGACTGGTGGCCCAGGCGGGCGGCATTACTTGGAAGGCTTCGGTAGCCCGCAGGAAAGGTGCGAAGGGAGAGGTCGGCGACGTTCTGCACGAACACGCGTGGCGGCTTGGCCTGCAACACGGGGCTCAGCCCTTTCTTCCCCTGAAGTCGTGGGCCCTAAACATGGCCCATCCCGAGTGTAAGCGCTTACAAAATTGACGCGCAAGTGGATTTATTGACAAAGGTCTTTCGACCCTGTTGTTGTGTACTGAAACGGGCACTAAAGCAGAGCGGTGCCGGGTGCGAAACAGGCATACACGTGGTGACGGTTCCCGGCGTCGGGATTCCCGGTGCCGCAGTTAAGCTGACGGGATTCAGCCGACGGGATTAACCTGCGGGATTTAGCTTGCGCGATTCGGCCGGCAGGTCTGGCCGGCGGCCCTCAAGTGGCGGGGCGAAGCACGTAGTGCCGGAGGAAGGCGCTGACGTCAACCAGTTCGGCCGCCGAGATGGAGTGTCCCATGCCGGGGTACGTCCGCGCCGTCAGTTGGGTGTGCTGGTGCAGCCATTCCCCGGTGTGCTCCGTGGCGGCGTCATTGATGACCAGGTCGTCCCGGTCCCGGCCCCAGAAGAAGGGCGGATGCGCGTCGGATGATTCGCTCATCGCCAGGAGCTCGTTGTCCAGGACGAAACCGGACAGCCCGACGCCGGCACAAAACTGGGCCGGGCGCAGCCGCATCAGGGTGGTGGCCATGGCCATGCCCTGCGAGTAGCCGAGCAGGCTCACGCTGCTGTGCTGGCCTTTGACCGATTCGATCCAGTCGAGGACGGCGTTGGCGGAGGAGATGACGTCGGCGAAGTCGTGCGTCAGGAAGTAGTCGAGCACGAACCAGCCGTAGCCGTCGCCGATTTCTTTGGGGCCGCGCAGCGCGGCGCAGCTGAACCCGGCCGGCAGGCTCTCGAAAAGCTTCACCATCCGCGATTCATCCCGGCCGTACCCGTGCATCATGACCAGCAGCGGCGTTCCTGCGCGTTCGGATTCCGGTTTGGACCAGGCGACTGTCTCCATCGGAACAGCCTAGCTTCCGGTAATCACCAGCGCGGTGCTGTGGCCGCCGAATCCGAAGGCGTTGGCCAGGCCCGCTTTGGCCGCTCCGCCCACCACCGAGTCCCGGAGGAGGTTAAGGTCGATCCCCTCCCCGGGTTCATTGAGGTTGCCGGACCCCGGAAAGGACCCGGTCTTGAGGGCCTGGACCAGCACGACGGCTCCCAGCGCGCCGGCGCCGCCAAGGAGGTGCCCAGTGAGGGACTTTGTGGCGGTGACGGGGACCTGGTTGCCGAGCACGGCCCGGATGGCTTCGGCTTCGAGCCTGTCACCCACCGGCGTGGACGTCGCGTGGGCGTGGACCAGTCCGATGTCGTCGGCTCCCAGTCCGGCGGCGGAAATTGCCTTCTCCATCACCCTGCGCTGCATGGCCGGGTCAGCGGCGACGATGTCGACGGCGTCGGATGTCACCGCAGTTCCGGCCACGACGCCGAGGATCTCCGCTCCGCGGGCGCGGGCGTGGTCTTCGCGTTCCAGGACCAGCACTGCCGCGCCTTCGGCCAGCACGAACCCGTCCCGGTCCCGGTCGAAGGGCCGGGAGGCTGACTGCGGGTCATCGTTGCGGGTGGACAAGGCGCGGATCTGCGCGAAACCGCTGATCATGAGCCCGTTAATGCAGGCATCCACACCTCCGGCGATCACCACGTCCGCTGCCCCGGCCCGGATCATGTCGGCGGCCTGGGAGATCGCTTCCGCCCCGGAGGCGCAGGCGCTCACCGGCGTGCGCGCACCACCCTTGGCGCCGACGTCGATGGACACCCAGGCAGCGGGCGCGTTGGCCATGATGCGGGTGAGGGTGTGGGGGGACACCCTGCGCGGGCCGCTCGCGTCCAGCGCCCGGGTCTGCTCCAGGATGGTGTCCAGGCCGCCGTAACCGGACCCAATCACCACGGCGAGGCGTTCCGGATCGGCGTCGGGACAGCCGGCCTGGGCCCATGCCTCGCGGGCCGCGATGAGGGCCAGGTGTCCGCACCGGTCCATCCGCTTGTACTCGGGGGTGGTGAGCAAGGATGCGACGTCGACTCTTACCCGGCCGGCCATGCGGACAGGGAGTCTTGCGGCCCAGTCGTCGTCGAGCGCTGCGATCCCGGAGTGTCCGGCCAGCAGGGCGGACTGCGTTGCGGCCGCGGTTCCGCCTACGGGGGTGACGGCGCCAAGTCCGGTGACAACCACTTTGGGGGAAACGTCAGGCATGGGTACCGAATTCTGTGAGGTTCTTAGTGGGACCGGCGGGTTGGGCGGTGCGGCACCGGCGGTCTGGGAACGGGAGGGGGAGCCTGGGGCGGAGCGTGTGCAAACAGTCAGGGCGGCAGCACGGATCGGACCGTCCGCCGCGCGCCCCTATGCCCTGCACTCTTAAAGGGTACGTGCGATCCCTCGGGGCCGGACTTTTGTGAACCCGGGCCGGCAAAGTTCCGCTGCGCTTTAGGACCGCGGCACGCCGGAGCCGCGCCGCCTCCGTCCGGTTCCCCGCGAAAATCGCCCTGACATGCGAAAACTGCCCGGAGCGGCGTCGCCTAAATCGTTGAACCCCTCCGCAGCGGGATGTAACCTGACGCTGGACAGCATGCTTAGCAATACCTATTCGTCCTATCGGACATCAAGGAGCACGTCATGAGAATCGGTTCCTCCATTTTCCTCATCGCCCTCGGCGCCATTCTGGCGTGGGCCATCACCCCCGGACTGATCCCCAACGTGGACCAGACCATGATTGGCTACATCCTGATGGCGGTCGGTGTGATCGGACTGGTCGCCTCTCTGATCCTGGCGTCGCCCGGGCGCAGCCGCACCCGTCGCGTCAGCGAAACCCGCTCCGTCGTGGACCCGAACACCGGCGAAACCATCACCCGGAACGAGAGCCGCGACGCCGGCATTTAGTCTCGCCGTGCCGCAGCGCAGCCCGTTGGATCAGCGCGCTTAGAACGACCGCACCAAGAACCACGGCACCAATAACCACGGCGACGCCGGGCCGGACCTGACAGGGTCCGGCCCGGCGTTTGTCGTTCCGGTGTCAATGCCCTGACCCCGAAGCAGGTCCAACCTCCGAGCCCACGGATGGGCGGAGTGCCGTTATGCCCATCCCCCGGCGCAAATAACGGGCATGTCCGCGGTGTGCAGGCCCAACGCCCACCCCACGGGGACATGCCCAACCTCCGAGCCCACGGATGGGCGGAGTCCCATTATGCCCATCCCCCGGCGCAAATAACGGGCATGTCCGCAGCGCGCAGGCCCAACGCCCACCCCACGGGGACATGCCCAACCTCCGAGCCCACGGATGGGCGGAGTGCCGTTATGCCCATCCCCCGGCGCAAATAACGGGCATGTCCGCAGGCCGGAGCACAGCTTTCTGTGTTCTTGTTGTTTTTCCATTGACAAAGCCACAGATTCAAAGATAAAGTCAATCAACTCCACTACCTGTGATGGCTATCACTGAGGCGGCGGAGGGCCCGCAGGACTGACGCAAGGGAGAGCCAGTGTTCGCCGAGGAACGCCAACAGCTGATCGTGGGGCTCATTGTCGCCAGTGGCCGCGCCACCGTCACGGACCTCGCGGATCGCTTCAGCATCACCACTGAGACTGTCCGCCGTGACCTTGCCGCCCTCGAAGCAGCCGGCAACGTCCGCCGGGTGCATGGCGGCGCTGTGTCGCCGGACCGCTTCAGCACCAACGAGGAAAGCATCCTTATCCGCACCGACCAGCGGCAGCCGGAGAAGATCCGGATCGCCGAGGCGGCCCTGGCGCTCATTCCGCGGGACCGCACCGGCAGCATCCTGATCGACGCCGGCTCCACCACCGAGGCCCTCGCAGAATTGCTGGCCGGCCGGACCGCGGCAACCGCCGCCATCTCCGGTCCCGGCGCGGAACTCGTGGTCATCACCCACTCGCTGCCCATCGCAGCCAAGCTGTCCGGTGAACCCGGCATCGCCCTGCACCTGCTCGGCGGGAAGGTCCGCGGAATCACGCAGGCCGCCGTCGGCCAGTCCACCGTGGAAGCTGCCCGCCGCATCCGCCCGGACATCGCCTTCATTGGCACCAACGGCATCCACGCAGCCTTCGGGCTGAGCACTCCCGATCCTGAAGAAGCCGCTGTCAAGGCTGCCTTCGTCCAATCAGCGCGCCGCATCGTGGTGTTGGCTGATGCCTCCAAGCTGGACACCGAAACACTGGTTCAGTTCGCCTCGTTGAAAGATCTGGACACCTTGATCACTGACACGAAACCCAGCCAGGACCTGGCCGACGCCCTCGCGGACGCCGGCGTGGAGGTGGTGGTCGCGTGATTGTCACCCTGACCGCCAACCCGAGCCTGGACCGCACCGTTGCCCTGCCCGGCGCCCTGGTCCGCGGCGAAGTGCAGCGGGCCATCTCCGTGCGGCAGGAAGCCGGCGGCAAGGGAGTCAACGTCTCCCGCGCGCTCGTCGCTTCAGGGCTGAAGACGGTCGCCGTGCTTCCCGGAGCCGAGGCGGACCCGGTCCTCGCCGGCCTCCGCGACAGCGATGTTCCCTTCGCCGCCCTCCCCATCGGCGAGCCGCTGCGCAGCAATGTGGCGCTCACCGAACCCGGCGGCGTCACCACCAAGATCAACGAACCCGGCCCGGTGCTGAGCGCGGACCAACAGGAAGCCCTGATCGGGCTCCTCCTGGACCGCGCCCGCGGAGCCAGCTGGGTCGTTCTGGCCGGATCGCTCCCACCCGGGGTTCCGGCTGATTTCTACGCCACCGTCACCCGGCGGCTGCGCACCATGGATCACGGCACTGAGGCCCCCCTCATCGCCGTCGACTCCTCCGGCGAACCGCTCGCCGCCGCAATTTCCGGCGACGCACTGGGGAAACCGGATCTCATCAAACCCAACGCAGAGGAACTGGTGGAACTGGCTGCCGCAGCCGGCTTCGCCACCCACAAATCTGCTGAGGAAATCGAGGCGGATCCGGAGGCAGCCGCCGTGGCCGCTTCCGCCGTCGTCCGGTCCGGTGTGGGCGCCGTACTGGCCACCCTCGGTTCCAAGGGTGCGGTCCTTGTCACGGCCGACGGCGCGTGGCTGGCCACGCACCCGCCGGTCACTGCAGTGAGCACGGTAGGCGCCGGCGATTCCTCGCTGGCCGGCTACCTGCTCGCCTCCAGCCGGGGCGCCGCCCCGGCCGATTGTCTCCGTCAGGCTGTGGCCCATGGTGCCGCCGCCGCTTCGCTGCCGGGCTCCACAGTTCCGGCAGTTCACCAAACCACCCCTGATGCCGTAACCATCACGGCCTTGAAGAAGGATTGACAGTGACTCAGCTCATCACCACCGATCTGGTCGAGCTCGACCAGAACCTGGGCAGCTCGCCCGAGGACGTGATCCGGCACCTCGCAGGCAAAGTTGCCGCCAACGGACGCGCCACCGAGGTTGAAGGCCTCTTCACCGACGCCTTCGCCCGCGAACAGAAGACGGCCACCGGGGTCCCCGGCGGCATCGCCATCCCGCATTGCCGCTCGACGGCGGTCACCGAACCGACCCTCGCGATGGCACGGTTGTCCCACCCGGTCGACTTTGGGGCCAAAGACGGTCCCGCGGACCTGATCTTCTTCATCGCAGCTCCCGAGGGCGCAGACCAGGAGCACCTGAAGCTGCTCTCCAAGCTGGCCCGCTCCTTGATCAAGAAGGACTTCACCGCTTCCCTGCGCTCGGCCGGTTCAGCGGCCGCGGTCGTCGAGCTCGTCGAAGGCGCCCTCGCGGACAAGCCTGCAACCCATTCCACCGCTGTGCCGGCAGCAACGGCCGCCGCGCCTGCGGGTGGAGCTCCCCGCGCCAAGCGCCTTGTCGCTGTGACCGCTTGCCCCACCGGCATCGCCCACACCTACATGGCGGCTGACTCGCTCGTGGCGGCAGCCAAGGAAGCCGGTATCGACCTGCAGGTGGAAACCCAGGGCTCCTCCGGGGCCAAACCGCTTGACCCTGCTGTCATCGCGGCCGCCGACGCCGTCATCTTCGCCGTGGACGTTGACGTGCGCGGCAAGGAGCGCTTTGCCGGCATGCCCGTGATCAACGCCCCGGTCAAGCGCGGCATCGACGAGCCCGGCAAGATGGTCCAGGAAGCACTCGCCGCAGCGGACAACCCGAACGCCCGCCGCGTTCCGCATTACGGGGCCGAGGAACAGGCCCAGAACGAGGCCGAGGAAAAAGGCGAGCACATCGGCACGAAGCTGAAGAAGGCTCTGCTCACGGGCGTCAGCTACATGATCCCCTTCGTGGCAGGCGGCGGTCTCCTGATCGCCCTTGGCTTCCTGCTGGGCGGTTACGACATCACCGGCTTCGCGGACAAGATCCTCGCTGAGAACACTATTGGCAATCTGCCGACCGAGTACCCGGAACTGGCGTGGGGCCCGTTAGGGGCCTACCTCGGGGCCGTGCTCTTCAAAATCGGCGCCCTCTCCCTCGGGTTCCTGGTTCCGGCGCTGGCGGGCTATATTGCCTACGCCCTCGCTGACCGGCCGGGCATCGCACCGGGCTTCGTTGCCGGTGCCGTTGCCGGGTTCATGGGCGCAGGCTTCCTCGGTGGCATCGTAGGCGGCCTGCTGGCCGGTTACGTGGCCCATGCGGTCGGCAGGCTCAGCGTTCCCCGCTGGCTGCGCGGCTTGATGCCTGTGGTGATTATCCCGCTTGTGGCCTCCCTCGTTGCCTCAGGCCTGATGTTCGTGGTCCTGGGCGGGCCGATCGCTGCTATCACCGTTGGCCTCAACGACTGGCTGTCCAGCCTCACCGGAGCCAGCGCCATCGCCCTCGGCGTCATTCTGGGCCTGATGATGTGCTTCGACCTGGGCGGACCGGTCAACAAGGTTGCCTACGCCTTCGCGGTGGCCGGCCTCGGAGCGGCTTCCATTTCCAACCAGGCACCGTGGCAGATCATGGCCGCTGTGATGGCTGCCGGCATGGTCCCGCCGCTGGCTATGGCCCTCGCCTCCACCGTGTTGAACAAGAAGCTCTTTAGCCTGGCGGAGCAGGAAAACGGCAAGGCCGCCTGGCTGCTGGGTGCCTCGTTCATCTCCGAAGGCGCCATCCCGTTCGCCGCGGCGGACCCGCTGCGCGTCATCCCGGCCAGCATGGTCGGCGGTGCCGTCACCGGAGCCATCTCCATGGCGGCCGGAGTCGGCTCGAAGGCCCCGCACGGCGGCATCTTCGTCTTCTTCGCGATCGACAACTTCCTGATGTTCGTCGTGGCCATCGCTGTCGGAACGGTCATCAGCGCCTTCTCCGTGATCGCGCTCAAGCGCTGGGCAGTCAAGAAGCAGGTTGATACGGTGGAAGCGGTTCCCGTAGCCGCCTGAGCCGGCCAGGAAGACCTTCCCTAGCTGATTTTCCCCAAGCTGAACCCAAGGAGCAGAAATGACCGAACGTAACGCCACCATTGCCAGCCGTGTAGGGCTGCACGCCCGCCCGGCCGCGATCTTCGCCGAGGCTGCGGGCGAGTTCGATCTCGAAATCACCATCGCCCGCCTGGGTGAGCCGGTTGACGAGGCCATGGACGCCGCCAGCATCCTGTCCCTGATGAGCCTGGGAGCGTCCCACGGCGAGGTAGTGGTGCTGCGCGCCGAGGGCGATGGCGCCGACGCCGCCCTGGAGCGCCTGGTCCAGATCCTGGAAACGGACCACGACGCCGTCTAGCGCCACCGCCCGCTGGCTGGAACACGGCAGCCCGGCTGCGCCCGTTGAGGGTGCGGCCGGGCTGCTTCGTTAACCGGGGGCGGCATCGGACCCAGAGCCGGCGCTCAGCACGCTTAGTAGACGCTTGTCAGGCCGCGCCAGCGGGGATAGTTTGGAACGGCTCCAGTCGGGTAACAGCCCGAGATGGAACAGTCCCGCGACAACCAGGTGCCGAGGTAGGTCATGCCAACGAAGAAGAATGCCGCGCACGGCGCCGAGAACCCCAGCATCAAGGACCCGGAAGTCTATGAAGGGCTGCTGGCGGACGGGGCCTCGGAGCAGAAGGCAGCCCGCATCTCCAACGCCGCCGCCAAGGCCGGCCGCTCAGCGGTCGCCCGCAGGGGCGGCAAGTCCGGCGACTATGACGACTGGACTGTTCCGCAGCTCAAGCAGCGGGCCAAGGAAATTGGCCTCAAGGGATACTCCGGCAAGAGGAAGAACGAACTCATCGCCGCGCTCAGGAACTCCTGATCCCGGTGGCGAGGGCCGGGACAGCGGAGAACTCAGGCCTCCTTCCGCGCGGTCTGCGCGGTTTTCGTGGCGGCGGGCTTCCGGGGGGTCTTCGCCGCGGCCGTGGTCTTGGCCGCGGTCTTGGGAGCGGTCCGGGACGCGGTCTTGGCCGCCGTCGACTTGGCGGCGGTTTTGGCGGGAGTCTTGGCAGCGGACGCTTTCGCCGGGGGCTTGGTGGCGGGCTGATCTGCGTCCCCGGCGGACGCAGTACCGCCCCCGCGTTTCTTCTCCAGGCTCCGCTTGAGGGCTTCCATCAGGTCAATTACTTCGCCGTTGCCGGCGTCGGCAGCCGGAGCGCCAAACGTTTCCTCGGTGTCCAGCGATTCACCCTTCTCCAGCTTCGCCTCAATGAGCTGGCGGAGCTGGAGCTGGTAGTCGTCGGTGAACTGCTCCGGTTCGAAGTCCGCCGCCATGGAATCAACCAGCGCGGCAGACATTTCCCGCTCCTGGGCGGAGATGCGGACACTCGTGTCGAGCGACGGGAAGCTGGCCTCGCGCACCTCATCTGCCCAGAGCAGCGCCTGCAGCACCAGCACGTCACCACGGATCCGGAGCGCGCCCAGCCGGGTTTTGTCACGGAGGGCAAACTGGACGATCGCAACCCGGTCCGTGTCCTCAAGAGCGCGGCGCAACAGGGTGTAGGCCTTGGGCGACTTGGAGTCCGGCTCCAGGTAGTAGCTCTTCTCGAACATCATCGGGTCCAGCTGGTCGGCCGGGACAAACTGCACGACGTCGATCTCATGGCTGTTCTCTGCCGGGATGGACTTGAGCTCCTCGCGGCTGAGCACCACGGTGCGGCCGTCGTCCTCGTAGGCCTTGTCGATGTCCTCGTAATCCACCACTTTGCTGCAGATCTCACAGCGGCGCTGGTAGCGGATCCGTCCGCCGTCGTCGTTGTGGACTTGATGCAGGCTGATGTCATGGTCTTCGGTGGCGCTGTAGACCTTGACTGGGACGTTGACCAGCCCGAACGCTATCGCGCCTTTCCAAATGGCTCTCATGGATCAAGTGAACCCTACCGTGGCGCGGAGGTGAAGCCCCTTGGCTGAAAGGGCGCGGGCCAACAACAAAGAGCGTGTCCGCGTGGGCGGCCGCGAACTTGTGGTCACCAACCTGGACAAGGTTATGTATCCGGAGACCGGCACCACCAAAGCCGACATCCTGGCGTACTACGCCGCGGTGGCGCCTGTACTGATCCCCGCCGCCTCGAACCGGCCGGCCACCCGGAAGCGCTGGGTGCACGGCGTCGGGACGGCCGAGTCACCGGGTGAAATGTTTTTCCAGAAGAACCTGGACCATTCCACGCCGGGATGGGTGCCACGGGCCTCCATCACGCACAAGGAACGGACCATCCAGTACCCGCTGGTCAACGACCCCGCCACGCTGGCGTGGCTCGCGCAGATCGCGGCCCTCGAGATCCACGTGCCGCAGTGGCGCGTCGATTCCCACGGCAACCAACTGCCCCCGGACCGGCTGGTGCTGGACCTGGATCCCGGCGAGGGTGCCGGATTGGCGGAGTGCGTGGAGGTCGCGAAGCTCGCCCGCACCATCCTTAAGGACGTGGGACTGGATCCGGTGCCGGTAACCAGCGGCAGCAAGGGTATCCACCTGTACGCAGCCCTCGACGGCACACAGAGCTCCGAACAGATCTCCGAGTTCGCCCACGAACTGGCGCGCTCACTGGAAGCAGACCACCCGGAGCTGGCCGTCAGCGACATGAAGAAGGCGCTGCGCGCCGGCAAGGTCCTAGTGGACTGGAGTCAGAACAGCGCCGCCAAAACCACCATCGTCCCTTACTCCCTGCGGGGGCGGCCCAGGCCCACGGTGGCGGCGCCCCGGACCTGGCGGGAACTCAGCTCACCGTCCCTGCACCAGCTGGACTATCGGGAAGTTCTGGAACGGGTGGCAACGGGCAAGGATCCCTTCGCTGCCATCTCCGGCGGGATGCGGCCCGCACCGCAACCCGACGGCCGGCCGGCCAGCAGCAGGGCGCCAGCCGGCGACGGCCGGGCACCCGACGGCAGGGCACCCGACGGCGGCGCCAGGGCACTCGACGGCGGCGCCACCGATCCGCGGCTGGAAAAGTACCGTGCCAAACGGAATACCGGCTCCACCCCTGAGCCCTTCACGGCCGAACAGCACCTCGCGGAATCAGCTGGAACGGCAGACGGTGGCACGCTGCGGGAAAAGTTCGTCATCCAGGAACATCACGCCAGCCGGCTGCACTACGACTTCCGCCTCGAGCGCGATGGCGTGCTGGTGTCCTGGGCGCTGCCCAAAGGCGTCCCCACGTCGAGATCGACGAACCACCTGGCGGTCCAGACCGAAGACCACCCGATGGACTATGCGGACTTCGAAGGCACGATTCCCAAGGGCCAGTACGGTGCCGGAACTGTCAGCATCTGGGATTCCGGCTCGTACGAGTGTGAGAAGTGGATTGCCGGCAAGGAAGTCATCGCCACCCTCACCGGCCAGGACGACGGCGGCCTGGGCGGTAGCCGCAGGTACGCCTTGATCCACACTGGCAGAGGCGATGACCAGTGGCTCATCCACCTAATGGACCCGCTGGGCGCACAGAAGGCCCGGGCAGCCGTACCGGAGGGTGGTCTGCCGGGGACAGACGCGCAGGAGGAGAAAGAAGCGCTCAGGGGTGAACCTGCTTCCCCGAGGGCTGACCAGACCGTGCCACGGGCTCCAGTGGAGGGGGACTTCACGCCGATGCTGGCCACGGCCGGAACCGTGGCGGACCTGCCGGACAAGGAGTGGCAGTTTGAACTTAAGTGGGACGGCATACGCGCCCTGATCGTGGCGGACGCAACGACCATCCGCCTGGTTAGCCGTAACGGCATCGACATGTCCGCGTCGTATCCGGAATTGACGAACCGCTCCGGCTGGCCTGGCGGGGACTTCGTCGCCGACGGCGAGATCATCGCAGTCGGCCCGTCCGGGCGCCCGGACTTCGGGCTGCTGCAGGGCCGGATGAAGCTCACCAAGGCCTCCGACGTCGCCACAGCACGGGCGTCGACGCCGGTGCGGCTGATGCTCTTTGACCTTCTGTCCGAGAACGGCACGGACCTCCGCCGCCTTCCACTCCGCAAGCGGCGTGCCCGGCTTGAGGCGTTTCCCCCCTCCGCCAAAGTGCCAGTGGAGCTTTCCCCAGTGATCGACGACGACATCCGTCACATTCTGGAAAGCGCCCAGGAGCTGGGTCTGGAGGGCGTGATGGCCAAACGCACCGACGGCCGCTACGTCGGGCAGCGCAGCAGGTCCTGGCTGAAGCTCAAGTTCGAACGCACCCAGGAGGTGGTGGTCGGCGGCTGGCGCCCGGGCAAAGGCGAACGCACCCAGTCCGTAGGCTCACTTTTGCTGGGGATTCCGGACGGTGCCAGCCTTCGCTACGTTGGGCGCGTCGGCAGCGGCTTCAGCACCCGGGAACTGAAGGAATTACGCCAGCAACTTGACGGCCTCCTGCGGAAGACCTCGCCATTTGCGGAAGTACCCGCCGTCGACGCCTCGGACGCGAACTGGGTGAGCCCCACCTTGGTCGGCGAGGTCAGCTACGGCGAACGGACCGGCAGCGGCAAGCTTCGGCACCCGGTCTGGCGCGGCTGGAGGCTGGACAAACGGCCCGAGGACGTTGTGTTGGAACAGGACTGAAAGCGCCCCTAAGAGGAGTGCGGAGTATCCGGCGGGGTAATCCGGTGAACGGCGTTTGCCCCAGCCTCCTGACCCAGCCGGCCGTGCCGGACGTCATGTTCCTTCGGATGGCGGTGCTTCCCGTTACCGTCGGGCCACTGTTTCCCGTCCGCTGCACTGGGCGGGGCCGGGCGCGAAGTTTCCGGCCCCGGCGCCTCGTCCATGGATTCCGACAAGTGACTGGCAACCTCAGGGTCGATCCGGTCGCCGGACTGATGCTCCGCCATTGCTCTTCCTTCCGCTGTAGTGATACGCCGTCGTAACAAGCTGTGAAATGAAGTGTTTACCAATCCTAGGTCGGCTGGCGGGCGGTGTCTGTAGCGCTACCAGCGGACCTTTTTCTCGGCCGGGCCCTGCTTGCCGCTTACATGCGTGGGCTTGTGGCTGTGGCCGACACTTTGTGAGGCCGTGCCGCCTCGCGACTTACTCGCGAGCATCTCCTTCTGGGCGTCGGTAAGACGCGATTTGATCCCCTTCGCCTGCTCCGAGCCGGCCTGGGACTGCCCGTCTGCCCCGGCCCCGTTGTTGCCGCTCTTCTTGGTTTCCTTGTCAGTCATGGACTGCTCTCCTCGGGTGACTCGTGATTGGCTCTGCGCTCACATCAACCCTAAGTGCTTTCCGGATCCGTTGGGTACCCCGTTTTTCGTTGGTTCTGCGCTGCCGCACTGCGCTGCCGGCGACCGGCCAGCTGCTGCATAAGGGCTGAATTACGGCCCGAAACCGGCTCCAAGCTGCCGCACCGGGAAAAAGTTTGGACCTGCGGCAGGGCCGGCCGGTGATTTCCAGCAACGGCGCGGCCAGATCGCGGAAAAGAAGACTCCTTTCCGGGCGTCTAATGGGGTCGAATCACGGGATCATACGGCACCAAACTCGGAAACACCATAGAAATCGCGTAAAATTGACAGCCTGCCCGGAGCGGGGCAGCTACACGTTGCAAGCAAATGACCTCCCAAGGAGCGGCCCAAATGCCCAATGACCGAAGCACGACCGACTCTTCAGCAGGCGTTGTGAACGCCAGCCGAACCAAGCACACTGCGCCCGGTGTGAAAATTCCAAAGCTTCGCCCGAGGCGTCGGCTCAAGGAATCCGACGTCAACGTCGTCAATAAGCCCATGCTCAAGAAGGCACTCGGCGGCACCATCGTGGGCAACACCATGGAGTGGTACGACGTCGGCGTGTTCGGCTACCTGATCACCACCATGGGACCGGTGTTCCTGCCGGAAGCGGACAAGTCCGTCCAGACCCTCTTCCTGCTCGGCACTTTCGCGGCCACCTTCATCGCCCGTCCCCTCGGCGGCGTCGTATTTGGCTGGCTGGGCGACAAGATCGGCCGACAGAAGGTGCTCGCCGCGACCCTCATGATCATGGCGGCCAGCACTTTTGCAGTCGGACTCCTGCCGGGCTACGCGCAGATCGGCATCTGGGCTGCGGTCCTGCTGGTTTTGTTCAAGGTCATTCAGGGCTTCTCCACCGGAGGCGAGTACGCCGGTGCCACCACCTTTGTGAGCGAGTACGCCCCTGACAAACGCCGCGGATTCTTCGCAAGCTTCCTGGACATGGGCAGCTACCTTGGCTTCGCGGCCGGCGCTGCCCTCGTTTCGGTGCTGCAGCTGACCCTCGGCCAGGACACCATGGAGCAGTGGGGCTGGAGAATTCCGTTCCTGCTGGCCGGTCCGTTGGGCCTGATCGCGGTGTACTTCCGGAGCAAGATCGAGGAATCCCCGCAATTCCAGGCCACCATGGACGCCCAGGCGGACCTCGCCAAGGACGCAACCGCCGCCGACACCAATGCTTCCAAGGGCCCGGTAGGCATCGTGAAGGCCTACTGGCGGTCCCTCATTGTCGCCATGATCCTGGTGGCCGCAGCCAACACTGCAGGCTACGCCCTGACGTCGTACATGCCGACGTACCTCACGGAGTCCAAGGGCTACGACGAAGTACACGGAACGCTGCTGACCATCCCTGTGCTGGTCATCATGAGCCTGTGCATCCCGCTGACCGGCAAGCTTTCGGACCGGATCGGCCGCCGCCCCGTGCTGTGGATCGGCGCCCTGAGCACTGTCGTCCTGGCCGCCCCGGCGTTCATGCTGATCGGCGTCGGCGAGATCTGGTCCACCCTGTTGGGTCTTGGCCTGATCGCCTTCCCGGTAACGTTCTACGTGGCCAACCTGGCGTCCGCCTTGCCGGCGCAGTTCCCGACGGCCAGCCGTTACGGTGCCATGGGCATCGCGTACAACTTCTCCGTCGCGATCTTCGGCGGCACCACCCCCTTCATCGTCGCCGCGCTGATCGGCGCTACCGGCGATGACATGATGCCGGCCTATTACCTGATGGTGACCTCGGCCATTGGCGCCGTGGCGATCTACTTCCTCAAGGAATCAGCCCAGCGCCCCCTGCCGGGTTCCATGCCGAGCGTCGACACCCAGGCCGAAGCCAAGGAGCTTGTCGCCAATCAGGACGAGAACCCGCTGATCGACCTTGTGGAAATGGACATGCCGTTCACCGCAGCCGGCTCTGATTCGGTTGTTGATCCCTCCGCACCCCGGAACACCGACAAGGTTACGGCTGACGCCTAAGCTTGCCCCTTTGGCAGCCCGGCAGGGGTCATCCTGACTCCGGCCGGATAACCCGGATTCTGTAGCAAAGTCCCGCCCATGGAGGCCTGCCTTGTGTGTATTCCTGTCGGGGATACACGCAAGGCGGGCCTCAGGCGTGTCCCACGCAGTCCGGGCAGGAATCGGCCCTGCCGCCTGTCCGAAACGAGCCTGAACTAGGAGGCACCGTGCAGTCCCTCGGCGCTCACCTGCGCACCCTCCACACTCTGGCGCCGGCCAACAAAGACCATGTCTCGGCAGTCCGCGTCGCCGTGAGCGTTGCTGTGCCGTCCTTGATTCTTCTTGCCGCGGGCCGCACCGATCTGATGATCTACGCGGTGTTCGGCGCCCTGACCGGCATGTATGGCCGGACCGAGGCTCACCAGCTGCGCCTCCAGCACCAGGGCCAGGCCGCCGCGCTGTTGGTTGGCGGGTTGGCCGTGGGCGTCCTTCTTTCAGTGAACCACCTCCACTCCTGGGTCCTTGTGCTGACCGAGACGGTGTTGGCGGGGGCGGGCTCGCTCTTCGCGGACAGGGTCGCGCTGAAACCCAACGGCCCGTTTTTTGGACTCCTCGCCCTCGGTGCCTGCGCCTCCGTCCCCACACCGGTGCCGTGGCACATGGCCGTTCTGGTCGGCGCGGGTTCCGCCGCCTTTTCTATTGCGGTGGGGTTCGGCGGCTGGGTCCGGGGCCGGGCATGGGCACGAGGTGCGGCACGGAATACCCCGGCGATGCGCGGTGTAAGGCGGCGGGCGGCCTGGATCCACGCGGCCCGGTACTTTACCGCCGTTGGGGTGGCTGGCTCCCTCGGCGTCTTGAGCGGAACCGGCCACCCGCACTGGGCCATGGCCGCCGCCGCGGTCCCCCTGGCAGGAGCGGATATGCCCAGCAGCCTGTACCGGGGCCTGCACCGGATTGTGGGCACCCTCATGGGCCTGGTGGTGGTTGCCGTGGTGCTGTTCCCCTGGGCCTTCTCGCCGCTGCGGGTGTTTCCCGGCCACGAGGCCGCAGTGCTGGCGGTGCTGGTGATTGTCCTGCAGTTCACGACGGAATTGTTTATGACCAGGCACTACGGGTTGGCCATGGTGTTCTTCACACCCGTGATCCTGCTGATCACGCAGCTGGCCGCGCCGTCAGACCCCCAAGTGCTGGTGACCGAGCGCGCCGTCGAAACCCTGCAGGGGGCCCTGACGGGGATCCTCGTCGTCCTTCTGATCCGCCGGCGCCGGCCTGCTGCGACCGGATCCTGACCCGTTATTTGGCCCGGCGCGGCGGACCCGCAACGAACCTGTCCGGCAGTACGCGTGCGGCTGCGGTCAGCACCTTGTAGCGCTTCGCCGGAATTGACACGGCCTTGCCCCTGGCGTTGTCGGCGAGGCCTTCGCGCACCACGCGCTCGGCCTGGAGCCACATCCAGCGCGGGGTTACCGTCTTGTCCATGCCCATCCGGTCGTGGAACTCCGTATGAGTGAAGCCGGGGCAGACCGCCGTCACCCTGACGCCCCGTTTGGCGTAGGCGAGGTTGGCCCAGCGGCAGAAGCTGACAAGCCACGACTTCGCCGCCGAGTAGCTGCCGCGGGGCACGAACGCTGCCACGCTGGCGACGTTGATGATCCTGCCCGAGCGCCGGTCGAGCATGCCCTGCAAGGCGGCATGCGTCAGCCGCATGGCGGTTTCGACATGTAGTTTGAGATGCTTTGTCTCCTCCGCGATGCCGTTCTCCTTAAAGGAACGCAGCAGACCGATGCCGGCGTTGTTGACCAGGATCTCCACCGGCCGCGCCGGGTCTGAGAGCCGGGCAACCACGGAGGCCACACCGGCGTCGTCCGCGAGGTCGGCGGAAAGAACCTCGGCGCGGACGCCGTACTGTTCCTCCAGCTCCTCAGCCTTGGCCTGCAGCCGGGAAGCGTCGCGGGCTACCAGGAGCACGTTGTGCCCTTGCGCAGCGAGCTGGCGGGCGAATTCGGCGCCGATCCCGGCAGTGGCACCGGTGATCAAGGCAGTTGTCTCAGCCGGCGTCGTGGCATGTGCAGTCATGAGCACAGCCTAACCCGCACGGCAGCCGGCCTTAGGCCAGCGCCTGCCCCGCGGCGAATTCTCCGTCCGGCGGTCCGGCGGCAGCGCCCCGGTGGCGTTTCTGCAGCTCCTCGGTTGCCAGCTCATACCAGGTGTGCGCGCCGAAGGACGGGTTGCTGGTGTCGAGGTGCTGGTAGAGGGCGTCGGCCAACTGGTCCAGTGCGGCGTCGGACAGCGCACGTACGGTCGCACCCGGGTCGAGGGTGCCTTCGAAATAATCGGAGAGTTCCAGTCCGTTGATGCTGTCGGGCGCGGCCTGGACCGGGCTGCAGTCCTTGTTCAGCCCCGGTTCCAGCAACACCCCGGTGGCTTCGAGCGCCCCGCCGGCGGATACCTCCACCCGGGACTCCGCGGCAATGTCAAGCGGAAATGCCGCAAGTTCCTCCTCGAGGCCTGCGAGGACTTCGCCGTCCGAGCCCACGTGCAACAAACAGATCGGCAATTCTGCCGGCTCCGTCAACGTGACGCGGAACGGCTCCGCACCGGCGTCCGGGGAGTCAGCGGCTCCGCTGGCCGCGGCGATGGAGCGCAACTGCAGGAGGATCTCCGGGTCCAGGTGGGCCGAGCCGTGGAGGTCGATGACGACGCCCGCGCCTGCGCCCAGGTGCCCCGCCCGCCGCATGATCTGCAGCAGGGAGGCGAAGTCGGGTTGAGTCAGGCAGCCAGTGACTTCCAGAGTCACATTTCCGGGGTTGGCATCCACGCGGACAAGCACTCGCAGTTTATGGTTCACGGGGTTCTCCAAAGGGACACGTCCAAGAGCCAACTGCATAACTCTGTAGCAACTTTACGAGGTTGTTGCCTCTGTCACAAGCGGCAGTGACGCCGTCAGGGCAGCCACCGGCAGGTTTTCAGGCTCCGGCCGGAGGATGCTCCGGCCAGTCGATGTACTGGGTGTAGGAGTCGTGCTTGCGCAGGTACCGGTACATGAACGGACAGTTCGGGATAATTCGTTTACCGGCTGCTACGACATCGTCCAAGGCGAAGTGGGCCAGCACCTTGCCAAGCCCCTTGCCTTGGAACTGCTCCGCCGTATCCGTGTGGATGAAGTCCACGTGGCCTGGTTCATCGAGAAAGCGGATCTGGACGGCCAGCTTGCCGCCGACGTGGAGCTCATAGCGGTGTAGCTCATCGTTGCGCGTAGTGGCCACGTCCGGGCTGAACGTGTCTTCCGTGACTGCCGAGTTCTCCGTCATGGTTCGAGATTGGCACTTAAAGGCGGGTGTGGCAATGGCGGGCACCCGACGCCGGGGCCGGTCCCCGCCACGAACCGGGCCGGGATCCGCCCCAGCAGCAGGACGGCGAGCCCGAAGCACGCCGCTCCCCCGCCGAGCAGGCCCAGGGTTAGTCCGTTGAGCGCTGCGTCCACCACCGGAACGTAGATCACGACGGCGGCCGTCACCACAGCGGCCACCGGGCGCGACGGAGCAGCCGCGGGCGCCGTCGGACGTTCCTCCAGTCGGCCGAAGAGCACCAGCACGGGCAGGAGCAGCCCGGCTAAGGCCAGCAACACGAGCGGGCGGCCCCACCACCAGGCCGCGGTTCCGCCTGCCGGCTGGGGAAAGTCAGTCAACAGCAAAAGCCCGGATATCCCCGCGATCAGGGGCAGATGCCACAGGTAGACGGTCATGGACCGTCTGCCGGCCACCCCGAGGAGGCGCCGCACCCAGCCGAGCGGCACCAACCGGGCGAGCGCGGGACGGAACAGCTGCAGTGCCGCGGCCTGCGAGAACCCGAGGAACAACAAAGTCAGGTTGGGTGGGTTGAGGTTCACCAGCATGTTCCCGGAGTAGAGTCCCAGCGCCACGAGTAGCCCTAAGACCAGATTGCTGCCGAGGATAATGACTGCCAGCGCGGGTCTGCCGGGCACCCCCGGCCCGCCGTCAGCGAGCAGGAAGCCGAGTTGCTGCACGGCGCACCACAGGAAGACCATGTTCAGGTACGCCGCTGCCGGCTGCATGCCCCGCAGGCAGTCCACTGCCACTACCAGCGACGTGAGACCCGCCAAGGTCAGCCACGGTGCCCGTTCATGAAGGCGCACCAGCAGTGGGAGGTTCAGCTGCGCGGCCAGGTACGCAGCCAGGAACCACAACGGCATGCCGGCGCCGGAGGCCAGCAGCTGGATGACTTGCGGGTCCACTCCGGCGAGCCGCGCAGTCCACAGCCCGGTGAACATAATTGCCAGCAGCACGGCGGCCGGACGGATCAGCCGCAACATCCGCACCTGCAGAAAGTCGGACGCGCTGCCGCCCCGGGCGCGGAGACGGCGCCAGGACTGCAGGCCGGTGACGCCCCCAGCGACGAAGAAGAGCGGCATGACCTGCAGGACCCAGACCACGGGCTCGAACCAGCGCTCGTTTCCCAGGGTGTTCTCGGAGGTCACAGTGCCGTCGGGGTGCAGGACCGGGCTGACCATCATGGTGTGCCCCACCACCACCAGCGCAAGGCAAAAGAGCCTAGCCAAATCGATCACCAGGTCGTGTTCCGGCTGCGGCACGGACCGGTGCGCCGGAAGCTGCCGTGAATCCATTCAGCCCCCTCAGGGCCCTTGGGGCACCCCCGGCCGGGACTGCTGTCGGGTGCTGTCGGGTGTCAGCCGGATGTTGCCTTCATTCTCGGCCTCGACGGGTCCAGCGGCCAGTGCCTTTCGTCTCAGGCGGTCAGCGGCGCCGGCGGCATGATCTGCCGGCCCGGCCAACGCCAGCGGCCGGACTCAGGCGAGCGAGAGGAAGAGCTTCTCAAGTTCCGCCCGGTCCAGGCTGGGGTCCTCCTGCTGCATGCACTGCTGAAGGCCCGTGGCGATGATGGAGAATCCGGCCTTGTCCAGGGCGCTGGAAACGGCTGCCAGCTGGGTGACGACGCTCTTGCAGTCACGGCCCTCTTCAATCATCCGGGTCACGGCGGCAAGCTGTCCCTGGGCGCGGCGCAGGCGGTTGATGACGGGCTTCATGTCAGCGGGATCGAGTTCCATTAGTTCCTCCGGTGTTAACAAGGTTACTTCCATGGTATACCCCCCGACGTATTCGTCAGCGCCGCAGTTGATAGCCGACACATCTCTTAATCTGGCGGCACAAGTCCCTGGTGTAGGCCGCCCGGGCTCTGGCATCCCGGCGTCGACACTCAGGGTCCAGTCCGATGCGTACGCGACGGGCCACCGCCGTTCCCTGCTCCACCGAAGAACCGGGAAAAACGGGCGCGAATTCGTCTCCGCCGGTGCGGGCCACAGTGTCACCATTTCGGATGCAGGTGGTGAGCCTCCGCGCTATTTCGACCATCGAGGCGTCGTCGGCTGCATGGCCGTAGGTGTCGTTCACCGGCTTCTACCCGTCGACATCCACGGCAAGCACCAGCGTGGACTCTCATGCGCCCAAGGCGGCCTCCAGCCGTTCGCGGAGTAAGCATCGATTCGCCAAACCTGTCAGGGGATCGTGTTAGGCGAGTGCGGCGAGGCGGCCCGGAAGAATGCGCTCCTCTGCCCTGGCGCGTTCGTGGATGGTCCAGTGCAAAACACTGGTGATGCAGCTGACCCGGGCCAGCCGCTGCCCGGTCACGTCTGGTCGGCCGTTCCCGTCCCGGGTCATTGCTTCCTGCCGTCGCGGAGCTGTTGCTCGAGGACCAGCCCATCCACCGGTTTGCTGAACAGGAATCCCTGGGCGCGTTCGCAGCCCATGGCACGCAGCGCCTCCAGCTGGTCCGGTATTTCGACTCCTTCGGCGACCACGCGCAGTCCCATTCCTTGGCCGAGCCCGACGATTCCAGCGACGAATCCGGAGGGTTCACCTTCCGCAAGCCTGGCGATGAAGGACCTGTCGATCTTAACTTCCGTGACGGGGAGCCGGTGCAGTTGGGCAAGGGAAGAGTAGCCGGTGCCGAAGTCGTCGACCGAAATTCCGACCCCGGCCAACCGCAGTGCGCGCAAGTTTTCCTCGTTCACCGTTGATTCGGACATAGCCTGGGACTCGGTGATTTCCAAGGTAAGTGCGGCTGCCGGAAACCCGGTGGACGCCAAAGTGTCACGGACAAACGCCGGAAATCCCGTGCCGCCGAGCTGGACGGCTGACACGTTAACGGCAATCTCGATCGGGTACCCCGCTGCCCGCCAATGGGCGCCAGCCCGGCACGACTGGGTGAGAACGTGGGCGCCGACTTCAGCGATCAGATTGCTGTCCTCAGCCAAGGGAATGAACTCTCCTGGGGACAACAGTCCAAGTTCGGGGTGCTGCCATCGGACAAGAGCCTCAGCTGCCACGATTTCGTGTGTCGCCACATCGATTTGAGGCTGGAATTGCACGCGCAGTTCGCCGCGTTCGGCAGCGCCGCGCAAATCGGTTTCGAGGCGGAGATAGTCCTTGCGCTGCACTCCCGGCGGCGTCTGGCCGCGGGCGCGGGCCTTGGACTGGTACATCTCGAAATCCGCTTTTTCCAAGAGGCGGCGGGCAGATTCGGACGGCGTATCGGTTACCTCGACCGGGGCGGCGCCGCTGACACTCGTTCCGATGGCAACGTCGACGAAGACTTTTCGGCCCTCAAGCTCGACGGCCTCGGTAAGGCTGGTCCGGACCCTGGCGGCCACCTGGTCGGCTTCCAACGGATTCTGGATACTGGGCAGGAGGATGACGAACTCGTCACTGCTGTAGCGGGCGACCGTGTCGCTGTCGCGCACGGCCGTTCGCAGTTGGGTTGCGACGTGCCGGAGGACAGCGTCACCGGCGGCGTGCCCGAGGCTGTCGTTGATCCGCTTCAAACGGTTGACGTCGCAAAAGAGGACCCCCACCCGGTGTCCATTCGGACCGCCCCGGGCCAGTGCCGTTTCCAGGCGGTCCTCCAGCAGCGCCCGGTTGGGGAGCCCCGTCAACGGATCATGGAGGCCTTGCCGTCTCGCATCCTCCAGTAGCCCGATCTTCTCCAGGGACACCGCAGCAAGAGCTGCCAGTCCGCTCAGGCGTTCAGTCAGGGCACCTTCCAGGCTCACCGGCGCCGGCCTCTCAGCCCAGTGAGCCAGAACGATCCCGACGAGCTGATCCCCTGCCGTGATCGGAACAGCTGCGAGCGCCGAGACGGCGAAGTCGGCCAGCATATTCCGGGCCCAGGCAGAACTGTTCCCGTCCACCAGCAACGGAATGCCACCCGCGAGCAACTCGGCAAGCTCAGGGCTGTCCTGGGCAGTGGTCTGGTACTGGGCGAGCTGGTCCGCCAGATCACCTTCCCAGCCGCTCATTCCAGCGATCCGGAGATGACCATCCTCGCCATCCCAGAGAGCAATCGCAGACCGGTCGGCGCCTGAGAGAGCGGGCACCGCGTTGGCTATCGAGCCGGCCAATGCCTGCACTGTCGAGTGCTGCGCCAACGCACGTGAGACGTCGAGTAACAGACGCGCCGTTTCGCCGTGTTCCCGGGCCTCGGCGACAATCCCGGCAATGTCGAGACTGATGGCTGCGTGCCGCGCATAGGCTGCCAGTGCTTCCGTGTCCCCGGCGAAGAATTCCTGCCCGGCGTGCGCAACCGCCGCCAGAACCCCGTAGAAATGCTTTGCGGAAGCGATGGGAACGCCCAGAACCGGCAGCCCCGCCAGCCCTCCAGCGTCCGTTGCCAGGACAACACCGTCCTCGTCGAGCTCCGCCGCCAGGACGTCGCCCATACCGCGGACTCGCACATGGCGGCCTCCCCCGGGGAGACGGACGGCCAGCAGATGTCCTGGCGCGTGAACGGCGCTGTCCGCGCGCGCCAAAACCCGCTCGAGCACTTCTTCCAAAGGTGCGCTGCTGACAAGATCCGACGCTGCCCCCTCCAGCGTGCGCAACCGGCGCTCGGCAGTCAGGCGCCGGTCGACCGCCCTTCTCCCCCGCTTGAGCCTGCCGGCGAGGAGGCGCAGGCGCTTAATGGGCCCGGCGGTCCATGTCACGTTGTAGACGCACTCCGGGGCGCCGCTGAGCTGGCAGCTGCTCACATGCTCCACGCGTGCCGGCGGCAGCCCAAAGAGCACGGTCATTTGGGCGAGGAAGCCAACGTTGTAGTCGCAGTCGATCCGATTGGGTTTGAAAGGCGGGAGCACTTTCCAGGTGAAAGATGCCGAATATTCCGCCGCCCAGACGCATCTGAACACACTGGCAGAATCAAAGTGGGTGGCAATCCGGGAGATCCCGCGGAAGGCAGCTGCGGGGGACCCAGTTGACCTGCCCAGCCTTCGCCAGGGCTCGATCGCCGGATCCCGGAGGAGGACCGGGCCCAGGCGGAGCCCGATCCGTGGATCGGCCAGCTCGTCTGCAGCGCACTGGAACAGCCGCAGCTTGTCGGGGTAGGGAATTCGTCCCTCGACACTTCCCAGCTGCTGCTCCTGTTCCCGGAGTCCCGCCCGCTCCAGGACACGGTCAACGCCCTCGGCACCGACCTGCTGGGCCACCACCTGGAGCAAGATCCTCGTAATCACCGTTGACGTGCCAGGCACCGTCCGGGTTCTAGGCATGACATGACACCTTTATTAGGTAGTTAGGCCGGACAACTTCGCTAAACGATGGGTAGCTTCGAGCCATAGTCCGGGCCAGCGGGACAGGGTCAGTCGCTGGCGTGGCCGGCACTATGCCCGGCTAGAAGGACGTCCCCGAAGACGCCGGGTCAGGCCGCGGAGGGTCTGCGGCCGGGACGTGAACTGTCGAGCGGTCCCGGACAGTGGGCGGGGTGCGCGGAACGGCAAACCTGGGTGATCGGATGCATAATGGCGCACCTTTGCTGTTCGGAGGCCCGGCTGACCTCGTGGGCCCCGTGGCTTTGCGTCACCGGCTTGCACCGGTTTTGCCTTTATCGACGAGCGGACGCTCAACGGAGCGCCAGCCTAGCAAAGGAAAAGACAATTGATCACGCGGCGCGATTAAGATGATCAGCCCAAGAACGCAGGGGCAGCGCCAGGGCTAGCGCGCGGACACCGTCGCTCTTCGTTTTCCCAGCCCCGCAAATATGTTTCACTATTACTCACGGGGGGAGTATCCCCCACATGTTCCGTCGTCAATACGGCCGCCCCTGAGCGGCCCGACGGACAGGTCCCCCGGGACCGGGAAGAGCTCCAGTTGAGTTGAACTGACTGGAGGCAGATAACCCCTAATGAGTGTTCCTTTTGGGCCTGGTTCGCCGTTCTCGCTGTCATTGTCTTAATGCTCGCCTTGGATCTGTTTACGCACCGCAGTGCGCATGTCATCGGAGTCCGCGAAGCCGCTAAGTGGTCCGGCCTCTGGGTTGCCTTCGGCGTAGGCTTCGGCGCCCTGATATGGCACATCTACGGCGCGGAGTTCGGACAGCAATACTTCGCCGGCTATTTGATCGAAAAATCCCTTTCAGTGGACAACGTGTTCATTTGGGCGATCATCTCCACGTGCTTCGCCGTTCCCCGCGAATAACAGCACCGGGTGCTGTTCTTCGGACCGCTGTCGCTGGCCGTCATCGCCACGATCCTCGCGATATCCATTGGTGCGAGTCTTTGGGCCACCCGGGGTCAGGGCCACCGGCGCCTGACGGCGTCTGCCAGCCCTCCGTTCGGGATGGCCACACGCAATAAAGTCGCCGCCCTGGAACCGTTGTGGCCACGCGCCCGCCCGGTTCGGGACCAAAGTACCTAGCAGAGCCTGCATTTTGGGCGTATTGCTGGGGGTGTGAACGCCGCCGGCTTCTTGGATTCCGGCGCCGGCCCTGCCGGCGTCGGAGGTCCTGCCCTGGGGCGGCGCCCGGGGCGCGCTCCGGGCCCGGGCGACGGACCGGCAAAAGCAGGCCTCTGGAGCCGCTACGTAGCTATGGGCGATTCGTTCACCGCCGGCATGGGGGATCCAGAACCGCTGAGCCCTGGCGGCATGAGGGGATGGGCCGACCGAATCGCCGAGGAACTAAGCGAAAGACGGGCGGAGTTCGCCTACGCAAACCTTGCCGTCAGCGGCCTCCTCCTGCGGGAGATCCTTGACCGACAACTCGGGCCTGCCATTGCCTTGAAACCGGATCTGGTCACGCTCTCGGCCGGAGGTAACGACCTCGTGTTCCACCGCAGCGATCCTGACCGGCTTGCCGCTGCCCTCGACGCGGCAGTGGGGATGCTCAGTGCCACCGGCGCCACCATTGTGCTGTTCACGGGTCCGGACTGGGGCGATACACCGCTGTTGGGTCACAACCGGGGCAGGGTGGCCGTCTTTAACGAAAACATCCGGACCATCGCAGCGCGCCACCACGGCGTCATCGCCGATCTATGGTCCCTGCGGCAGCTTTCCGACCCGCAGATGTGGGACCCGGACCGGCTGCACTTCTCCCCGATGGGACATCACACCATCGCGGCCATGGTGTTAGAGTCACTCAGCGTCCCGCACAGCCTTCGTCCGCTGGAGCCCAAACCAATGCCGCCCGGAACCTGGCGGGAGAGCACGGCCGGGGACCTTGCCTGGTTTACCAATTACCTGCTTCCCTGGATGCTCAGCCGGGTCCGGAAACACTCCGATGCCCCTCCCCTGCTGCCCAAGCGGCCCGACCCCGGGCCGGTTGCGGGATTGTGAAACAGAGAGCTCCGCCCTAGTCCCGCCGCTGTCCGTCGGCTAATCTGCAGGGACGGCCCACCGCCGGGTCTCCCTGCCGATCACGAGGAGCGAAGTTGTCCAATCACACGTACAGCATTTCTGAAATCGTTGGAACGTCGACCGAAGGCATCGACGCCGCAGTCCGCAACGGCATCGCCGAGGCCGCCAAGACCCTGCGGAACCTGGACTGGTTTGAGGTCAAGGAAGTCCGCGGACACCTCGAAAACGGCGAGGTGGCTGACTGGCAGGTCACCATTAAGCTCGGTTTCCGCCTGGAGCGCTGACTTTCGACGCCCTCAAAGGTGCCGCTGTAGATCATTTCGACGCGCTCAACTGGCTCTTTGATACTAAGCATGATTACTATTGGGGAGAAGGATGTAGCGCACCCGGCGTTCCGGGTGCCTCCTCTATATGTAGAAGAAGGATCGATAAAAATGGGTTTTCTCGGATTTCTGCTTCTGGGTCTTATCGCCGGTGCAATCGCTAAGGCAATCCTCCCGGGCCGCCAGGGCGGTGGCATCTTCATCACACTGCTGCTCGGTGTCGTTGGCGCACTTCTCGGCGGCTGGCTCGGCAGCATGCTGTTCAACACGAACATCAACGAATTCTTCTCGCTGTCGACCTGGCTCTTGGCCATCGGCGGCTCGATCATCGTCCTGCTCGTTTACGGCATGATCACCAAGCGCTCAGCCCGCTAAAGCTGACGCGACCGAAAAGCCGGTCCCGGGATCTATCCCGGGACCGGTTTTTTGTACCCGGCCTTCCCCGGACCCCGCAACACCAACTAAGAACACCCAAACTTTGAGCACCACCGATCAGCAGGAGGACAGCATGAAAGGCAAACTTCTTTTCGGCACCGGAATCGCCGCGGGCTACATTCTCGGGTCACGGTCCGGACGCGCTGCGTACGAGAAACTCAAAGCCCGGGCAACGGCCCTCTGGCAGAGCCAACCCGTCCAGGACAAAGTGACAGCGGCGGCCGACGCCGTAAAGGAAAAGGCGCCCGAGGTATCCGAACAGTTGGGTGAGGCCGCCCGCCGCGCCGGAACCGTCATCGGTTCCGCTGTCCGCGGGGACGGCTCGAAGGAGACCACCGGCGGTTCCGCCTCGAACGACGCCGGCACCCCCGCCGCAGCCGGCTCCGGCATCCCGGCGCACAGCACCCATCCCGAAACGGTCAACCTGGGCACGTCAACTGCCGCCGCGGCGTCCGACGTCGAGTCCGACGCGGACTTGAATGACCAGCTTGGCCAGGACTGGTCCGACGAGGGCGGGGCCACTCCGGCCGGAGTGTCCATCCACGTCGATCCTGATCTGGGTCGCTAGCTACACTGGATCACCCGGCGACAGGGGCGGGGCTGCCGGGGTGGTTTCGGGGTAGCTCCCTGCTGTCCTGATGTCGGCTCACCCGATATCCACCGTCCCGATAACAACGGTCGCGTCCAACGCCTTTGACCTCGCCACCCGTGCCGTGAGCCCATTGCGGGCAAAAAGCTCCACGGTCTTCGGCGCCTGCCGCTGGCTGGTCTCAATCAGCAGGGAGCCGCCCGGCGCCAGCCACATCGTCGCCGCGGCGGCCACCCGCCGGTGAACCGCCTGCCCGTCATCACCGCCATCCAGGGAAGCCCGCGGTTCGTGGAGGCGGGCTTCCCGCGGCATGGTGTTGATCTCTGCCGAAGGAACATACGGGGCATTGACGGCCAGGAGATCCACTGCGCCGCGCAGGTGCGCGGGAAGCGGCCCATACAGATCCCCTTCATACGCTTTACCCCCGAACGGCGCCACATTCCGGGCCGCGCACCGGACAGCGGCGGCGTCGATGTCGGCGGCATACAGTTTCAGTGGCCCCGCCAGCATTGCGAGCGCGGTACCCACCGCGCCCGATCCGCAGCACAGGTCAACGACGACGGGCACTCGCCCTGGGCTTCCCTCGTCTCGGAGCAGGCGGACTGCCCGCTTGACGAGGAAGCCGGTGCGGCGGCGCGGCACAAATACGCCCGGGTCCACGGCGATCCGTAATCCGCAGAACTCGGCCCAGCCCAGGACGTGCTCGAGCGGTTGACCGGAGATCCGGCGCTCCACGAGGGTGTCGAGGTGGTCCGGTCCTGTCGCGGCTGCCGCCAAAAGCGCCGCTTCTTCCTCAGCGAAGACGCAGCCGGCGGCCCGGAGCCGGATGACGACGTCGGGCTGCGGCGCTGGTGTGGTCATCATGCCGGGCTTCCCCTTTCGGCGGCCGGTGCCGGAACGCCATGCTATCGAAGTGGCAGGATGAGGCTATGGCCACCCACAGATCATCTTCCGAACCTATGCCGCCAGTGCCCGCCGGCGCCATCCCATCCAACGAAGTGATCTGGACCGGATGCTACACCGCGGACGGCGGCGGAAGCGGGACCGGCATTGGGGCGCTGCACGCCGGCACCGGCGGAACGCTGCGCCTGCTGGGGGTCGCCGCTGCCGCGGACTCGCCGTCGTTCCTCGCCGTGCACCCCGGCCTCGGGATGGTCTACGCCGTAGCCGAGAAAGCGGGTACGGTCCGGGCCTACCGCAGGTGCGGCGCATTCGGCCTGGAACCCGCGGGACGGGACTGGCCAGCCGGAGACGCTGCCTGTCATGTCACCGTCGACCCGCGGGGCCGCTTTCTGGTGGTGACCTGTTGGGGTGACGGCCAGGTCCTGCTGTATGAACTCGACGACGACGGCGGCATCACGGCCCGCTTCGCGGCCGCCGCCTCGGAAGTCCCGGGCCGTCCCAGCCGTGCCCACGCCAGCCTGATGCTCGACGACGGCAGGGTGATGACCACCGACCTCGGACACGACCTCCTGCGGATCTGGAACTACGTGCCCGCCGAGGGTCTGCTGCTGGACCACGAGGTGGCACTGCCTTCGGACAGCGGTCCGCGGCATCTGGTTCAACATGCCGGCGGCAGCGTACTCGTGGTGACTGAATACTCGATTGAGGTTGCCCTGGTGCACGGCTCCCCGTCCGGAATATTTGCCCTGACCGGAATGTTTCCGGCGACCCTGGCCGGACCGCTGCCCGGGGACGGGGCTGCAGAAATCGCCCTCACAGCGGACGGCATGCACGCCTACGTGGGCGTCCGGGGCTCCAACCGGATCGGCGTGCTGGAGGTGGCTGGCGACGGCCTCGCCGTCCGGCCCCTGGCCGATCTGCCCAGCGGCGGCGACTGGCCCCGGCACCATTTGGTCCGGAACGGCTGGCTGCACGTCGCGCACGAGCGTTCCGGGGAGGTGGTGACGTATCCACTGGATCCGGTGAGCGGCCTCCCGGGCGGGGCCGTGGGCAGGGTGGAGCTGGCTTCAACCACCGCACTGATCCCGGCGGGCAGATAACGGGCATGCCCGTTCCCCGCCCTAAAGAACGGGCATGCCCGTTCCCCGCCCTAAAGAACGGGCATGCCCGTTTTCCACACCCAGGAGTGGTCATAACCGGGCTATGTCCAGCGGGCTTGGCGGCGGATGGGCATGTCCGTGCGCGGCGCGGCGGCGGTCAGCTCTCTGCGCCCGACCACTCCAGCAGACGCTCCAGGGGCCAGGTGTTGATGATCCGCGCCACGGGGACGCCGTGGCGTTCGGCGCGCTCGGCGCCGTATTGCAGGAAATCAAGCTGCCCCGGGGCGTGGGCGTCGCTGTCGATACTGAAAAGGCAGCCCGCATCGAGGGCCAGTTCGATCAGGGCGCCGGGCGGATCCTGGCGTTCGGGCCGTGAGTTGATTTCAACGGCGACGTCGTTTTCCGCGCAGGCGGCGAAGACCTTCTGGGCGTCAAACTCCGACGCCGGCCGCGTTCCCCGGCCGCCTTGAACGAGGCGGCCTGTGCAGTGCCCGAGCACGTTCGTGTGCGGGTCGGTGATCGCGCCGAGCATCCGCCGGGTCATGGTGCGCTTGTCCGAGCGAAGCTTCGAGTGCACGCTGGCCACCACAATGTCCAAGCTATTGAGCATCTCCGGAGTCTGATCCAGACTGCCGTCCTCAAGGATGTCGACCTCGATGCCCCGCAGCAGCCGGAAGCCGCCGTCGCCGTCTGCGTTGATCCCCGCGACGATCGCGAGTTGCTCGGACAACCGCTCGGCACTGAGCCCATTGGCGATCTTCAGGTTCGGCGAATGGTCGGTCAACGCCAGGTACTCGCGGCCCAGCAACCTCGCGGCGTCCACCATGGCCTGGATCGGGGACCCGCCGTCGGACCAGTCGCTGTGGCTGTGCAGGTCGCCGCGGAGGGCAGCCAAAATCTCCTGACCGCCTGCCGCCAGCGGCTGGGCGCCCCGGGTCCGCAGGCCGTCCAGGTACTCCGGCACCCCGCCGTCGAGAGCTTCACTGATGACCTGGAAGGTGCGGTCGCCGATGCCTTTGGTTCTCTTGAGCCGGCCGTCCCTGGCCCTGGCCGCCAGGTCCTCCGGCGCAAGATCGGCAATGATTCCGGCGGCCTTCCGGAAGGCCTGGACCTTGAAGGTCGGGGCGAGCTCGCGTTCGAGCCAGAAGGCGATCTCGTTCAGGGCAACGACGGCATCCATTGCACCATCTTGCACCCCGGAACCCGGATTCGGGGACAGCCGGCGTTGTCCTGGATGTGGGACTGCGTTGGGCGGCCGGGACGCGTTCTGCGAGACTAGTGCCAGCCGGGGCCTGATCCGGGGGGAACTACGCCGAAGGACCATGGGGAGGGCCGCTCCGGCAGCTGGGAAGACTTTCACGTTATGGTCGTGCTCGACAGGTCAACGCTCATGGTCGGTTTCGCCGTGATGACGCTGACAATGCTGGTCTTGTTCTACTTCGACACCTACCGCAAGAGCCGCGCCTCCTTTGCCGGCTGGTGGTGCTGGGCTGTCGCCGCCTTCTTTTCCGGCGCCGTCTTCTACTTTTTGGGGGAGGGGCAGGCCGTGGCCTGGGCCGCGAGCGTGGGAAACGGCGTGATGGTGCTTGGCGCCGGTTGCGTCTGGGCAGGCACCCGTTCGCTGGCGGGCCGCCGAATCCGTCCCTGGCTCCTGGGCATCCCTGCAACAGCCGCCCTGGCCATCGATCTTGCGGTGCGCGATTCCGCCAACGCGAGGTTCGGCAACGTCGCGCTCCTGGCTCTGATGGGAACGGCGATTGGCCTGGCCTCCGTGGAGCTGTGGCGCGAACGGGAAGCATCCTGGCACCTGGTCCGGTCCCTGGCCGTCGCAACGGCCGGCTGCGCCGTCTATTACCTGAGCCGGACGGTGGGGCTTGCCGTCCTCGGCCCGTCGGATCCGCTGTTCCAGGGGCTCTTCGGTACCGGTGTGACCCTGCTGATGGCCATGGTTCTGCTGGTGGTTGTCTCCTCCAGCATCACGTCACTGAACTACGCCCGCCGGACCGAGAACCTGCAGGAACTGGCCTACCGCGACGGGCTCACCGGCCTGCTGAACCGGGAGGCATTTATGCGCCAGGCCCAGCACAGGTTCCGGACCAACATCGCGGCGGGCGTGGACACGGCCATTGTGATGGCGGATCTGGACCATTTCAAGACCATCAACGACCGATTCGGCCATGATGCGGGCGACGGCGTCATCCGGGCTTTCGCGGTGGCCTGCCGCCTCGCGGTCCGGGATGCTGACCTTGTGGGCCGCTACGGCGGCGAGGAGTTCGCACTGCTGCTCGACGGCGTCAACTCAGGCGAAGGCGTCCGCGTCGCGGAGCGGATCAACGCCGAGCTGGCGAAACTCAGCGCCCTGCCCGCCGGCACTGCCGCGCCGACGGCAAGCTTCGGCGTCGTCGACGCCCTCGACCGGAACGCCGGTCTGCAGCGCCTGCTCCGGGAAGCAGACCGGGCCCTGTACGCAGCGAAGGCCGCCGGGCGCAACCGCGCTGTGGTTGGCTTTGCTCCCACCGCCAACCAGCAGGCGTGATCCTGCGGCATTGACTGTCAGTGCGTGCGGGCGGGCTCAGTACGCGCGGACAAGCTTCGCTGCGGGTCTGTTTGCCTTGCCGCCGAGGGCCGCACTGGGGAGTCTCTGACCGCCATGGCCGTCAGCACGGACACCCAAGCGGCGCCGAGCTCAGGGGGGTTGCGGGCGTACGGAGGCATGCGGGCCGATCAGTTACAGCGGAGCGCGGAGCGTTCACCGGCTTCGTTCGGCCGCGATGGCCGGCGCGGGGAGAACTCCGTCTCGCTGGAAGCCGCAGGCGCAGCGCCAGAGCGGCGGCAATTCAATTGCGGCATCGGGAGGTGAGAAGGAGTACACGGACATGGCGGCGGCGCCCGGTGTCTTCCACTCCATCGGCATCCCGCAGTGGATGGGCGCTGCCAGCGACAGGGCAGGCGCAGCAGCAGCGGGCGCCAGCTCGGCCACCAGTCCACCGGGAAAACAAATATCAGACATAGTTAGTAAGCATACATATAACTAGACAATCTAACTACTCTGGGCAACTACCCTTCCGGGACACTCCGCGGTTCGGTCATGGCCTCACCCATCCGCTGTAGAAAACTCACCACAATCCGCGCCTCATCCGCGGTGAGACTCTCGGCGACAGCCATCATTCTCTGGTGCAGGGAACCCAGCGTGGCCCGGACTTCAACATCGGTTGCTGCCGTCGGGACGATCACCAGTGAGCGCCGGTCGGTGGGATGCGGCTCCCGGCGAACGTGACCGGTGCCCACGAGCCGGTCGATCAGCGACGTAGTGGAGGCAGTGGTGATTCCCAGCATGCGGCTCAAGTCTTTCGGGCCCACCCTCCCGCCACCGGCCTGGGCGCGCAGCAGGTACCGGAGTGCCAGCAGGTCAGTCTCGCCCATTCCCATCGAATCCCGCGTGGAGCGTCGCCGGGCGACCTCCACATTGCGGTAGTCCCGCAGCGCCTGCAGGACCGCGCCCGGCGGATCAAGCCTGTCGTCAGGGCCGTACCAGTACCCGGAGCCGGCGGGTTTCTGCTCATTCATCCGGCAATCCTAGCCGAACTGATTACTCGCCGACCGTACTTTCCCAACGCACGGGCTGATCCAGGAGCCTGGCTCCCCTAGTCCTCGATGCTGACGGCAACGTCCAGGTAAATACCCTTTTCCGACGCGAGGCGACCCTGGAGAAGCCGTGCGAGGCTCGCGCCGTCGACTGTATGTTCGCTTTCCGGAATGACGCCGCGGAAGGTCGCCTCGACGTTTGTGGACCGCAGGACATCCATGCGGGCGCAGCCCAGCCGCGTCGAAGAAATTAATTCGACCTCGGTCCGGAAGGATTCCCGGCCACCGTCCCGCACCGTGGCGGTCATGGTGAAGGGAATGAAAGCTGTTGACATAAGGATCCTCTCCCGGCGGGAGCCGGGCCGCTCCCTCATCAGGTCAAGGTTCCCTGTTGCCGGGGTATTCCCGGTGGTCCCTGTGCTGCCGGCGGCCGGGCCGTCCGTAGAGCCGGGCCTGCGGGGCTGGTGACAAACAAAAGCAGGCCAGAGGACATCTGCCTCTGGCCTGCTTGGCGGGTGGGCCCTGTGGGGATCGAACCCACGACCCACGGATTAAAAGTCCGATGCTCTACCAACTGAGCTAAAGGCCCCAGCTGAAGTCCTCAAACAGTGGATAAATCCGCTGTCCAAAGGCCGATCAGCCCAGTCCATTTCTGGACGTTAATACTGTACCCCAGACCTGGGCGCATTTTGCGCATCGGGGCGCGGACACGGCCGTCGGACGCCGGAAACGGGTGCGGGGAACAGGTGCCGGACGGGGCCGGGACCGCCGGTTGGCACGCTCGATTCCCCGCCAGCACTGGAGTAGCGTGGTGGCATGAGCGAGCAAGCAGGATCCAGCGCCCCAGGACCGCACCGGCACCACAAGCCGAAGCCTTTCGCCCCCAGCGATTTTGAGCCCTTCGCGGGCGGCGCCGATCCCGCGCGCGTCTCCGAAGCGGCGCACCTCGCCGCCCAGGCACTGGTGCGCCGTGGACGCGACAGCGACGATCCCGTGGTGACGAAGCGGCTCGTGAAGCTCGCCGATGAGCAAGGCCTGGAAGCGATCGCCGAAATGTGGGCAGAAAGCCCGGCCCGCTCGCTGCCGGGTGCCCTCTGGCGGCTGTATGCCCTTCGCGCCGCCACGATTCGGGATCCCGAGCGGATCTCCGTCTATTTCCGGGCCGGCAAAGACACCGCGCAGGTCTCACACGTGGTGGCCGGTGCCGCCGAGCCGCCCGGAGCGGACGAAATGAAATCCATGGCGGACGCCATTCTCTCCGGCGCGTTCGACGGCGAGTTCGACGTCGCGTTGGAACGTTCCGCCGCATTTTGCCGGGTGGTGGCCCTGGGCCAGGCCACGCTCGCCGACGGCGCCGAGCACAGCAATGAGAGCCACGCGAGCAAACTCACGCGCAATTCGCATCTTCTGGTTAAAACCGCGGAGGACCTCGAACACGCCGCCCACGCCTGGCGGCGGGGCGAGCTGGACTGAACCGGCCTGCCGCCACTAGGCACGCAGCCCACGGACTGTCAATGTTGACTTGTCTCCGGCCACGTAGAAAACTAAAAGCGGTGCCGAACCGCGAAACCCCCGGGCTTCAACATCTAGCCGCCTAGAGCGGCCTACCGCCGAGAGGCGTATCCGGTTCGGCACCATCTTCATGCCCCCGTGCAGGCCGGACGGTAAAGTAATTCTCATGCGCCGGTCAGCACCACTTCACACGCCCGGCAGACATCACCCGTGCACCTCCCTCCCGAAGACCGGTAATCACACGTGAAGCTGCGCCTTTTCCCCCAGGAGCCCGCCGGGCTGAACCTCCTTGCCCAGCTGGCAGGCCAAATTGCGCTCGCCACCGGCACCCTCTCGGAGATTCTCGGCGCACCGGCCAGTGAGAATGCCCGGCTGGTCGAGGACATGCACAACCACGAGGCCAAGTCCGCGGAGCTGCACTTCGCGCTGCTGACACACATGCGGACCTCGTTTGTGAACCCGCTCCCCCGCGAGGACATGTACGCCCTCTCCCGGTTCCTCAATGACGCGATGGAAAAACTCGATGCCGCCGCTGAGCTGGTGTCCTTGTACCAGCTGGACCGTCTGCCCAAGCGCGCCGCAGACCAGCTGGAAATCATCAGCAGGCAGGCAGAGCTCACCGTCGAGGCCATGCGGAAGCTGGATAATCTGGACGACCTTGAGGACTACTGGATCGAGGTGCTCCGCCTCGCCAAGCGCGCGGAACGCTCCCACCGCGTCTGGGTTGCGGACATGCTTCAGGAAATGAAACCAGCGCGGTACGCACGGAACCGGGATATCGCCGACCAGCTTGTGGGGGTTACCCGGGAGATGCGCAGGATCGCGACACAGGTGGGCAGCATCATCGTCAAGGAATCCTGACGTGGCCATCTTCCTGTTTGCCCTGGTGGTGGTCTTCGCCGGGGCATTCGCCTTCCTGAACGGGTTTAGGGACGCTTCGGCGTCCGTGGCGCTGGCCGTCCGGACCCGTGCCCTCACGCCCACCATCGCGGTGCTGCTGGCCGCACTTTTCAACTTCATCGGTTCCGGGCTGAGCGCCGGGCTGGCCCTGGCCGTCAGCAAAGCCTGGGTGCAGTTGCCCGCCGGCGTGAACGGGCTGACCATTCTGATGGCCGGGCTGCTCAGTGCCGTGCTGTGGGGGATATTCACCTGGTGGCGGGGGATGCCGTCGTCCTCGACCCATGCCCTGGTGGGGGGGCTGGCGGGCGCCGGGATCGCGAGCGTTGCCGCCGGCGGGAACGCCGTGGGGGGCAGTGACACGTCGCTGCTCTTCCAGGTGGCGCTTCCGTTGCTGCTCTCACCGCTGCTTGCCTTCGCCGGCGCCTACGTGCTGGTCTGGCCCGCGACGTGGGCTGCGCGGTACACGCCACCGAACGTGGTGAACGGCCGCTCACGGACGGCCCAGAGCATTGCCAGCGGCGCGGTGGCCTTCGCCCATGGCCTCCAGGACGGCCAGCGCACCAGCGCCGTCCTGGTCCTCGCGCTGCTGGCTTCCGGCCTGTCCGACGGCGGCGACCTGCCGGTGTGGGTTGCACTGTTCACAGCGGCCCTGCTGACCGCCGGCACCCTGGCCGGGGGCTGGCGTATCTCCTACACGATCGGCTACCGGCTGATCCGGATGGACCCCCTGCGGGGCTCAGTCGCGCAGCTGTTCAGCTCGGCCATCCTGTTGGTCGGCGCGGTGGGGCTGCAGTGGCCCGTTTCCACGACCCACACGGTGACGTCCGCCGTTCTGGGGGCCGGCTCCAACCAGAGTTTCCGCGCCACCAACCGGAGGGTGGTTCTCCGGATCCTGACCTTCTGGGTCCTTACCCCGCTGGCGACGGCGGCAGTGGCCTTCGTACTGTGCCTGTCCCTGTCACCGCTTACCGAGCTTTAAGCCCGGCTTTAGCCGAAGCGGCCGGAGACGTAGTCCTCGGTGGCTTTCTCGGTGGGGTTGCTGAACATGGTGTGCGTGTCGCCGTACTCAATCAGCTTGCCCGGTTTGCCGGTGCCGGCGATGTTGAAAAACGCCGTCTTGTTGGACACCCGGGCGGCCTGCTGCATGTTGTGGGTCACAATCACCACGGTGTACTGGTCTTTGAGTTCGTTGATGAGGTCCTCAATGGCCAGGGTGGAGATCGGGTCCAGCGCGGAGCAGGGCTCATCCATCAGGATGACCTGCGGTTCCACGGCGATGGCCCGGGCGATGCAGAGCCGCTGCTGCTGGCCGCCGGACAGGCCGGAGCCGGGCTTGGCCAGCCGGTCCTTGACCTCGTTCCAGAGGTTGGCGCCCTGCAGGGAACGCTCCACCAGCACGTCCGCTTCGCCTTTGGAGATCTTTTGGTTGTTCAGCTTCACACCGGCGAGGACGTTGTCGCGGATGGACATCGTGGGGAACGGGTTGGGCCGCTGGAATACCATGCCGATCTGCGACCGGACGGTGACCGGGTCCACGCCGGGGCCGTACAGGTTGTCGCCGTCGAGCAGCACCTCACCTTCGACGCGGGCGCCGGGGATTACCTCGTGCATCCGGTTCAGGGTGCGCAGGAACGTGGATTTGCCGCAGCCGGAAGGGCCGATGAAGGCCGTGACGGACTTGGCTTCGATGTTGATGTTGACGTCTTCGACGGCCAGGAATTTGCTGTAGTAGACGTTCAGGTCTTTGACGTCGATGCGCTTAGACATGATGTTCCTTCACTTGCTGGAGGTACGGGCTGAAGAGCGGGGCGGCCATGGCGGGTCAGCGGCCGGTCTTGGGGGCGAAGATGCGGGCAATGAGGCGGGCGCCGAGGTTGAGCAGCATCACCAGGATGATCAGGACCAGGGCGGCGCCCCAGGCGCGCTGGGAGGACGGATCCGGGTTGGACGGTGAGGTGGGGTTCAGGATCTGCGAGTAGATGAACGTGGGCAGCGAGGCCATCCAGCCGCCGAACACGTTGTAGTTGATTGACGTGGCGAATCCCGCCGTGACCAGAATCGGGGCGGTTTCCCCGATCACCCGCGCAATTGCGAGGGTGACGCCGGAAGCGATGCCGGAGATCGCCGTGGGGACGACCACTTTGAGGATGGTGCGCCACTTGCGGACGCCCAGGGCATAGGCAGCCTCGCGGAGTTCGTTGGGGACGATCTTGAGCATTTCCTCGCTGGAGCGGACCACCACGGGGATCATCAACACCGAGAGCGCGACGGCGGCGACCACACCGGTCTTGGTGCCTGGCCCGACGACGGCGAAAAAGAAGGCCGCCGAGAAAAGCCCGGCAACGATCGAGGGGATGCCGGTCATCACGTCCACGAAGAAAGTGATGGCGCGGGCGAGGGGGCGGTCGTTCCCGTATTCCACAAGGTAGACGGCGGTCAGCAGGCCGACGGGCACGGAGATCGCGGTCGCCAGTGCCGTGATCATGAGCGTGCCGAGCAGGGCATGGAAGATGCCGCCGACCACCGGCGCGCCGTCTTCGACGCTCTTGTTATCGAAAGCCCCGGTGACCCCGTTCATGGAGGTGGTGAGAAAGCCGGGGTCCGTGAGGCCGGGAAAGCCGTTGACCAGGACCGTCCAGACCACGGAGATCAGAGGCAGCAGAGCAATCAGGAACGCACCCACCACCAGGCAGGTGGCCAGCTTGTCCTTCGCGCGGCGCGAACCTTCCACTGCGGCGCTCCAGCCGACAAGGCCGGCGGCGAAGAAGACTGCGGAGACGATGCCCCAGCCGAGGGCGTTGAAACCGATCAGGGCCAGGACGGCGGCGCCGAGAACCAGCGCGATACCCAGCACTAAGTAGGGGGCCCACTTCGGGAGCTGGCCCTTCGTGAGGGCGGAGCGCTTCTTGACGGGGGTCAGTGTGGCTGTCATTTAATTGGCTCCCGAGAATTCTTTGTGCCGGCCGATGATCCAGCGCGCGACCATGTTCACGGCGAGGGTGATGACGAACAGGACCAGGCCGGCCGCGATGAGCGTGTTGACCTTCAGGCCGCTGGCCTCCGGGAAGTTGAGCGCGATTTCGGCGGCGATGGTCTGGTTGCCGGACTGGATAAGGCTCGCAGTGAGGGCGCCGGAGGACAAGACGAGCGCGACTGCCATGGTCTCGCCGAGGGCGCGGCCCAGGCCAAGCATGACCGCGCTGACGATACCGGGGCGGCCGAACGGCAGGACGGCCATCCGGATCATTTCCCAGCGGGTGGCACCGAGCGCGAGCGCGGCCTCCTCGTGCAGCTTGGGGGTCTGCAGGAAGATTTCACGGCTGAGCGAGGCGATGATGGGCAGGATCATGACGGACAGCACGATTCCCGCGGTAAGGATGGTCTTGCCCGTGGCCGAGGCCGGGCCCTGGAAAATCGGCAGCCAGCCCAGGTTGCCGGCCAGCCAGTCGTAGGCCGGGGAGATTTCCTTGGCGAGGAATGCTGCACCCCAGGCACCGTAGACCACAGACGGGATGGCCGCCAGCAGGTCCACCACGTAGCCGAGGCCGGAGGCGAGCTTGCGCGGGGCGAAGTGCGAGATGAACAGCGCGACGCCGATCGCGACCGGTGTCGCGATGACGAGGGCGATCACGGCGGCGATCAACGTGCCGATGACGATCGGCCAGATGTACGCGAAAAAGCCTTCACCGCCCTGGATCTTGTCCGGAGAGGCCACGAGGGCGGGGAAAGCCTGAATGACGAGGAAAAGCGCCACGCCGAAGAGCACGGCCAGGATCAGGCATCCGGCGGCCAGGGTAGCAGCGGAAAAGACCTTATCTCCGGCGCGGCCTGCGCCCCGGGACGTGGTCAGGGAGGTGGTGGTCACTTCACGATCCTTCAGATCTTGGTGTACTTCGGACAAACACGCTGGTTCCCTGCCCCGTCAGGGCCGTCGGTGACAGCCGTAACGGAACAGGGAACCAGGGTCAGGCTGGTGTTGCCACCGTGCCCGCCAGCGTCAGGAACCTAGGACTTGACCTTGATGCTCTCAATGGACTTGAGGGCCTTGTCCTGCAGCGTCTTGGACAGCGGGGCGGACTTGGCAGCGTCGGCGGCTGCCGTCTGCCCGGCGTCGGAGACGACGTAGCTCTCGAACGCCTTCACCAGGTCCGCGGTCTTCTGGTCCGCGTAGGTGCTGCAGACAACGTGGAAGGAAACCAGGACCACGGGGTACGCGCCCTCAATCGTGGTGGTGCGGTCCAGCTTGATCGAGAGGTCGTTGGCGGTGCGGCCCTCGACCGGCTTGCCGGCGTCGACGGCCTTGGCGGCAGCTTCGGCGGAAATCTTGGTGAAGGATTCGCCCACCTTGATCTGTGCCACGCCCAGCTTGCCGCTCACAGCGGAGTCATCGGCGTAGGTCACGGCGCCCGGGGTGTCGGTGACAGTCTTGACCACACCGGAGGTGCCCTTGGCGTTCTCGCCCTGGAGGGCCGCGGGCCAGATGCCGGCGGCCTTGTCGGTCCAGGCCTCGGGGGCAGCGGCGGCCAGGTAGTCGGTGAAGTTCTGGGTGGTGCCGGAGTCATCGGAGCGGTTCACCGGGGTGACCGCGAGGTCCGGAAGCTTCGCGTCAGGGTTCATCGCGGCGATGGCGGGGTCGTTCCAGTTGGTGATTCCGCCGCGGAAGATCTTGGCGACGGTGGCGGCGTCGAGCTTCAGTTCCTTGATGTCGGGCAGGTTGAAGGCCACGGCGATCGGGGAAATGTAGACCGGGATGTTGAGGGCGCCGTCGGGGCCGCACGTGGTCTTGGAGCTTGCGAACTCCTCATCTTTGAGGAAGGCATCGGAGCCGGCGAACTGGGCGGAGCCGTCCAGGATGGCCTTGCGGCCCGCACCGGAACCGTCCGGGGAGTACTGGACATTGGCGCCCTGGTTCGCGGAGGCGAAGTTGGTCTTCCACACGTCCATGGCAGCGCCCTGGGCGGAGGAACCGATGCCCGTCAGGGTGCCGGTAACCTGCGGGCCCGAGGCGGACGGCGCGGCGGGCTGGGCCGTGTTGGTTGCGTTGTCCGAACCGCAGGCGGTCAGCGCGAGAGCGCCAGCTGCGATGACAGCGATAGCCGCGTTGCGGCCGAAGCGAAGTGCCTTCACTGTGATGTGCCCCTTCCAGGGATGTTCAGTACTTGCCGGGCCGGAGAAGCCCGCGCAGAGATGCGTACGGTTTGTACCTTCAATGAACGTATGTGCCCCAGATGACGAGGATGGCGGTCCAAGATGAACAGCGGGTTAACGACGCCGGGACATTGGCTTACATCCGCCGGGCCGCCATTGCGTTAGTGCCGTCACAGCCGTAGGGCCCCGCGCCGGCGGGCTGCCGGCCCGGCGGCCCAATAGACTGGAGCGCATGGCCACTGCTCCTGGACTGTCCGCAAGCGCCCGGTTCCTGCGCGGCCGGATCCGCACCGGCCTTGTCCGCAGCCGGAACTCGCTGATGCCGGCCATCCAGATGACCGCCTGTGCCGTCGGCGCCTACGCCTTCGCCGAGTACGTGCTTGGCCACAGCGGCCCGCTGTTCGCCGCGACGTCCTCCCTGATCTCCCTGGGCTTTTCCCGGGACCCCCGGCTGCGCCGGGTGATCGAAGTAGGATTGGGCTGCACCATCGGCATCGTGGTGGGTGATTTGTTGTTGCACTGGCTGGGCGCCGGGATCTGGCAGGCCGCCGTCGTCCTCCTGTTCTCGATCCTGCTGGCGAGGTTCCTGGACAGCGGCACCATCTTCACCACCCAGCTGGGGCTGCAGTCACTGCTGGTGGTGCTGTTGCCGGCGCCCGCGGGAGGACCGTTCACCCGGAGCATCGACGCCGTCGTCGGCGGCGTGTTCGCCCTGCTGGTGACGGTCCTGATCCCGAAGGACCCCCGCCGGGAACCCCGCAAGGACGTGAAGAAACTCCTGCACGAAGTGGCCGAGGTGCTGCGTGAATGCGCGTCCGCCCTGCGCGACAGCGACTCCACCCAGGCCTGGCACGCGCTCATCCGCGGACGGAACTGCCAGCCCCTGGTTGACGCCATGCGCCAGTCCCTGCGGGCCTCCGGCGAAGTGGCCACCCTGGCGCCGGCCTACCGCCGGCACCGGGACGAACTGGACCAGATGGAACAGGCCCTCGATTTCATCGACCTGGCGCTGCGCAACAGCCGCGTTTTTGCCCGCCGCCTGACCAGCGCCATCAATCACGCGGCTCTCTCGGATGAGGCCACGCAGAACATCGCCGATGTCCTGCAGGACACCGCCGACGCGGTCGACGAACTCTCGCTGGGCCTGGCGGAAGTGCACGACGGCGCCCGCCGGGCCCACCTGCGCAAGGCCCGGGCGGGACTGCGCGAAATCGCCGGCCGCCTGCACCCGCGGCTGCTGGACGTGCAGCGGCTGGAAGGCGAAACGGTGGTGATGCTGTTCCGTCCGTTGATGGTGGACCTGCTCGAAGCGGCCGGGGTCGACTCCCGCGAAGCCCGGGACATCCTTCCGGAACTGTAGAGGCGGCCGCGCGGGAGAGTGCTTGTCGCAGGTCGCCGATAAGGTGGAGCAATGGCTACCAAGACTTCCCGGGCCACCAAAGCACCGGGCTACAAATGCGCCGAATGCGGCTGGACCACGGCAAAATGGGTGGGTCGTTGCGGCGAGTGCCAGGCCTGGGGCAGCGTGGAGGAAACCGGCAACGCTGTAGCGCGCACGACGGCGGCCACTACCGTTCTGGAGCCGGCCCGCCGGATCGCGGAGGTGGACGCCACCACCGCGGCTTTCCTGCCCACCGGAGTGGACGAACTTGACCGGGTGCTCGGCGGCGGACTCGTCCCCGGCGCCGTGATCCTGCTGGCGGGTGAGCCCGGCGTCGGGAAGTCAACCCTGTTGCTGGACGTAGCGGCCAAGTTTGCGCGCACCGCGCAAGACGTCCTCTACATCACGGGCGAGGAATCAGCAGCGCAGGTCAAACTCCGCGCAGACCGGATCGACGCCGTCGCCGAGTCGCTCTACCTCTCGGCCGAAACGGACCTTGGGCAGGCGCTGGGCCAGGTGGAAAAACTCGAGCCCCGGCTGCTGATCGTAGATTCCGTACAGACGCTGAGCAGCGCGGACGTCGAAGGCAGCGCCGGCGGCGTCTCGCAGGTCCGGGAGGTCGCCGCCTCCCTGATCGCCGCCGCCAAGCGCCGCAACATGACCACCCTGCTGGTGGGACATGTGACCAAGGACGGCTCCATCGCCGGGCCGCGTTTGCTGGAGCATCTCGTGGATGTGGTGTGCCAGTTCGAAGGCGAGCGCCACTCAAGGCTGCGGCTGCTGCGCGCGGTCAAGAACCGGTACGGCCCCACGGATGACGTCGGCTGCTTCGATTTGAATGAAGACGGAATTGTGGGCCTGGCCGATCCGAGCGGGCTGTTTGTTTCGCGGACTAAGGAGCCGGTGTCCGGAACCTGCATCACGGTGACCCTGGAGGGACGCCGGCCACTGCTTGCGGAGGTGCAGTCCCTCTTGGCCGAAAGTTCCAGCGGCCAGCCGCGCCGGGCTACGAGCGGGCTGGACAGTTCCCGGGTGGCCATGCTGCTGGCCGTGCTCCAGCAGCGGGCCGGATGCCTGCTCAGCAAGGACGATTCCTACGTCGCTACCGTGGGCGGCGTGAAGCTGAGCGAACCCGCCACGGATCTCGCCGTCGCGCTGGCTGTGGCCTCGGCGAAAGCGAGGAAGCCCCTGCCGGAGCGCCTCATTGCGTTCGGCGAGGTGGGTCTCGCGGGCGAGGTCCGTCCCGTGCCTGGAATCAACCAGCGGATCCAGGAAGCCCACCGCCTGGGCTTCACCCATGCCGTGGTTCCGGCGAGCCCGAACGGTGCGGGACCGGTGCCTGCCGGCTTTTCGGTGCGGGAAGTCGGGCACCTGACTGAAGCCCTGAGCCTGCTGATCAGCTAAGATCCGCCGGCCGCCGGAAACGCGACTTAGGACCCTACCCCCCGCCCGGTGTCCGGCGGACGATGGATTGGAGGGACGGTAGGGCTGCTCGCGAAGGGATCTGGCCATGATGGGGTATTACGGCAACGGTATCGGCTGGATGTGGCTCTGGGGTGTGTTGTTGTTGGTCGGAATCGCCGCGCTGGTGCTCCTCACGGTCCGCCTCATCGCCGGCCGGGGAGGACCCGGGCAGCCCGGACACTACGGGACCACGCAGTACGGCCCGCCGGGGAATTCCCCGGCCGGGCCCGGGTACCAGGGCGGAAAGAGCCAGGCCCGGCTGATCCTGGAGGAACGCTTCGCCAGGGGCGAAGTGACCGCGGAACAGTACCGGGAGGGCCTGAAAGTGCTGGGCGAGGAACCCTAGTGCAGCCGATCAGCCGCCGTGGCGCCCTGCTCCTGGGCGGTGCGGGCACGGCAGCGGCGGTGGCAGGCGGCGCAGGGCTGTGGTGGTCCCTGGCCTCCACCCCGCAACCACCCGGTGGAGCGGGCGGCCCGAAAAGCTCCGGTCTGCGCAGTCCCCCCGAGCTCCGCAGCTCCGGCGGCAAGCTGCAACTGACGCTTGAGGCCGGCCGAGGAGAGCTGGAACTCGGCGGCCGCCCGGCCACGGCCCTCTGCTACAACGGCACGTCCCCGGGTCCCACGCTCCGCCTTCGGCCGGGCGACGAGCTCGGCATCAGGCTGGTGAACAACCTCGATGAACCCACCAACCTGCACGTGCACGGCCTGCATGTATCTCCGCAAGCCAACGGCGACAATGTTTTTGTCGTTGTCAGGCCCGGGGAGTCTTTCGACTACAGCCACCGGCTGCCGCCGGATCACCCGCCAGGCGTCTATTGGTATCACCCGCATCACCACGGCATGGTTGCCGGGCAAATCTTCGCGGGGCTTTTTGGGGCGATCATTGTTGAGGATCCGGAGCCCATCCCGGTGAGTGCGGACCGGGTGCTGCTGGTTTCTGACACCACCCTGGACAGTGCGGGCACCGTTGCCGCCGTGTCGTCGATGGAGCGCATGGCGGGCCGGGAAGGCGAGCTGCTGCTGCTCAACGGCCAGCCCGGTCCCGTCCTGACGGCCCGCCCGGGGGAACGGGAACGGTGGCGGATCATCAACGCCTGCACGGCCCGTTTCCTCCGGCTCCGGCTCGATGGCCAGGTGCTGGCTCGGCTCGGGATGGATTCGGGACGGTCCCCCTCCCCCGAGACCGTGGAGGAGATCGTTATGGCGCCGGGCAACCGGGCGGACCTTCTGGTAACCGCCGCCGCCGGCGACTCCGTCCTGCTGGCCATCCCGCAGGACCGCGGCGCCATGCCGGGCATGACGGGCCGGCGACCCTCCGCCGGGGCCGGGCCGGTGGCCCTGGCGACGTTGCGGGTCAGCGGCGATGCCGCGGCCGCCCCCGGCGCGCTTCCGGCCTTTCCTGCCGCGGAGGACCTCCGCACCGCAACCGTGGCCGCGCGCCGGCAGTTGGTCCTGGCAATGGGCGCGGGACCGGGCGGCATGGGCGGGGGCATGGGCGGCATGATGCAGTTCAGCATCAATGGCCGGGCTTACAGCGAAGGCCGCACGGACACAATCGTTGCAGCCGGAAGCGTGGAGGAATGGACGCTGGTTAACGACAGCCCCATGGACCACCCCTTCCACCTGCATGTGTGGCCGATGCAGCTCATCGATGACAATGGCCAGCCGGTCGACTCCGTCGTCATGCGGGATGTGGTGATATTGCGGGCAAACAGCCGCGCCACGGTCAGGGTCGCGTTCCGCGATTTTACCGGCCGCTCGGTCTATCACTGCCACATCCTGGACCATGAGGACCTGGGAATGATGGGTGTAATCGAGGTCCGCTAACCGCAAGGAAAACCTTGCCAAGGATACCCCCCAGGGGTATGGTGGGCTGCATCCCAATGTTGACGATTTCCCAGGAGCGCGCATCATGGAACACCGGCACGGAAACTCATCAGGCGGCGACCAGCAGCTGCACCCCCCCACTGACGCTGGTGCGAGCGGGCGCCCGGGCGTGGACGGGGCAGCCCCGCAGCAGCAGGACGACGAGCATCTGGTGCACAGCCACGGCCAGCACGCCGGGCACAGCGTGGCGATGTTCAAGAACAGGTTCTGGCTGACCCTGGCCCTGGCCGTGCCGGTGGTCTACTTCAGCCCCATGTTCGGGGACCTGATTGGCTACGAACCTCCAACGTTCCCCGGCTCCGCCTGGATTTCTCCGGTGCTGGGAACAGTCATCTTCCTCTACGGCGGCCAGCCGTTCCTCAAGGGCGGCCTCAATGAACTGGGAACCCGCAAACCGGGAATGATGCTGCTGATCGCGATGGCCATCACCGTCGCCTTCACCGCTTCCTGGGTCACCACTTTGGGGATCGGCGGCTTCGACCTCGACTTCTGGTGGGAACTGGCCCTGCTGGTGGCCATCATGCTGCTGGGACACTGGATCGAAATGCGCGCCCTTGGCTCCGCGCAGGGTGCACTCGACGCCCTCGCGGCGCTGCTGCCGGATGAGGCAGAACGCGTCACAGCCTCCGGAACCGAGACCATCAGCGTGTCCGAACTCAGCAGCGGCGACACCATCCTGGTCCGTTCCGGCGCCCGGATGCCAGCCGACGGCACGGTGGTTGATGGACAGGCGGAGTTCGACGAATCAATGATCACGGGCGAGTCCAAGACCGTCCTGCGCTCCCCGGGGGATCCTGTGGTGGCAGGAACAATTGCCACGGATAACAGCCTCCGGGTACGGGTAACAGCCATCGGCGAGGACACCGCCCTCGCCGGGATCCAGCGGCTGGTCGCCGAGGCGCAGGCATCCTCCTCCCGGGCACAGGCCCTCGCCGACCGAGCGGCCGCCTTCCTGTTCTACTTCGCCGCCGGGTCCGGCGTCATCACCTTCATCGCGTGGACCCTGCTGGGCAGCGTGCCCGACGCCGTCGAACGCACCGTGACAGTGCTGGTGATTGCCTGCCCGCACGCCCTGGGCCTGGCCATTCCCCTCGTCATCGCGATCTCCACCGAACGGGCAGCCCAAGCCGGCGTGCTGATCAAGAACAGGATGGCGCTGGAACGGATGCGGACGGTCGACGTCGTGCTGTTCGACAAGACCGGGACCCTGACCAAGGGTTCGCCGGAACTGAAGGACGTAGCCGCCATCGACGGCACCGGCCGGGACGAACTCCTCGCCCTCGCCGCCGCGGTGGAGTCGGACAGCGAACATCCCCTCGCCCGTGCGATCGTTGCGGCCGGTGCCGGACGCGGACTTTCCATCCCGCAAGCAGGCCAGTTCACTTCCCTGACGGGCCGCGGTGTCCGCGCCACGGTCGACGGCAGAACGGTCCGGGTGGGCGGTCCTGCCCTGCTCCGGGAACTGGGCTCCCGGGAACCCGCCGGACTTGCCGCCGTCACCGCCGGTTGGCGGGACCGGGGTGCTGCGGTGCTCCACGTTCTCGACGGCGATGCCGTGGTAGGCGCTTTGAGCCTGGAGGATGCGGTGCGCCCGGAATCGCGCCAGGCTGTCGTGGCACTGCAGCACCGCGGGATCAAAGTCGCCATGATCACCGGTGACGCCCGGCAGGTCGCCCAGGCGGTGGCGGCGGAGCTGGGAATTGACGAGGTATTCGCCGAAGTCTTGCCCGCGGACAAGGACAAGAAGGTGGCCGAGCTCCAGGCCCGCGGCCTCAAGGTTGCCATGGTGGGCGACGGCGTCAATGACTCCCCCGCCCTGGCCCGGGCCGAGGTGGGGATCGCCATCGGCGGCGGCACCGACGTTGCGGTGGAATCCGCCGGCGTGGTCCTTGCCGGGAACGACCCCCGGGCGGTGCTGTCCATGGTGGACCTGTCCCGGGCGAGCTACCGGAAGATGTGGCAGAACCTCGTCTGGGCCACGGGCTACAACATCATTGCCGTGCCGCTGGCCGCAGGCGTACTCGCCTTCGCCGGAATTGTTCTCTCCCCCGCCGCCGGCGCCGTACTGATGTCCGCCTCGACGATCGTGGTGGCCTTGAACGCCCAGCTGCTGCGGGGCCTGAAACTCAACCCTGCCGCCGTAAGCTGACCAAAGGGGGCCACATGCCCGAAGAAAACACCCAGTATCCTTCGTTCGGACGGTCCTTCGCCCGCGCGGGGCCCCGGATGGATGCCCGCGGAGCCGCGGACCACCGGCGGCGCCTTCTGGAAGCGGCCTACGGTGCTGTGCTCGAGATCGGGGCAGGCTACGGCGCCACGTTCCCGTTCTACCCCGCTGGTGTATCGAGCGTGCTGGCCCTTGAACCGGACCCCACCCTCCGTGACCTGGCCCGGGCGGCCGCCCGCAGGGCGCCGGTGCCGGTCACTGTGGATGACGGCGTAGCGGAAGCGCTGCCCGCAGGGGATGCCTCCGTCGACGTCGTGGTCTCCAGCCTGGTCCTGTGCAGTGTCGCGGACCAGACCGTCGCCCTGGCCGAGGTGGTTCGGGTCCTGCGCCCGGGCGGCCGGTTGCTGTTTTACGAGCACGTCCGTTCGACGCGCAGGGTACTGGCCGCCGCCGAAGACCTGCTCACCCCGTTATGGAGCCGGCTGGCCGGCGGATGCCACCCGAACAGGGATACCGTCGCAGGAATTGCCGGCGCAGGGCTGACGGTCCAGGGGCTTGAACGATTCGGCTTCTCGGTCCTGCCTGGGAACCCGCGGCTGGCCCACGTTCTTGGGGTGGCGGTCAGGGCCTGACGTCCGGCTCCGGGGAACATTTGGCCGCATCCACTCGACAGGGTCTTCAGCCCAGGGTCTTGGGGGCATGGAAAGGGCGCCTGCCCTGCGGAACTGCTCCCCGGGTGTCGAACTGAATTTTTCAGTCCAACTTCCGGGAAGCAGTTCATGCCGGCAGGCGCCTCTTTATGCTCGCGGGAGCGGTGGTTCTATGCCTTCTTGGGCGGCAGCGCCAGCTTGAAGACCTTGGCCCAGGTGGAGCCGACCTGCTTCAGCAGCGGCCCGGTGGTGTAAGGCAGCCCGTACCGCGCGCAGATTTCCTGCACTTTCGGTGCCACCTCGCCGTAGCGGTTGGACGGCAGGTCCGGGAAGAGGTGGTGCTCGATCTGGTGCGAGAGGTTGCCGCTCATCAGGTGCATGAACTTGGACCCGGAAATGTTGGCCGATCCGATCATCTGCCGGACATACCAGTCGCCGCGGGTCTCACCTTCCACCATCTCTTCCGTGAAGGTGTCGGTACCGTCGGGGAAGTGCCCGCAGAAGATGATCGCGTGCGCCCAGACGTTCCTGATCGCGTTCGCGGACAGGGTGCCATAGAGCGCCTGCTTGCCGGAGCCGGTCAGCATGGCGACGGCCGGCGTGGCGGCGTAGTCCTTGGTGAACTGCTTCAAAGCCTTGAGGCCCAGGGCCTTGAGGTCCCTGGACATGGCCTCTTTGCTCTTCTTGCCTTCTTGGTAGTCAGGCAATTCGAGGTCGTAGAGGGCGATCCCCCATTCGAAGACCGGCGCCAGGATTGCGTTGTACAACGGGTTGCCCAGGTTGAAGGGCTTCCACTCCTGCGACGGATCCATCCGCAGCAGGTTGTACCCGATGTCGTTGTCCTTGCCCACGACGTTGGTCCAGCGGTGGTGCAGGTCGTTGTGGGTGTGCTGCCAGGAGCGCGTCGGGGTGACGAAGTCCCAGTCCCAGGTGGTGGAGTGGATGTCCGGGTCGCGCATCCAGTCCCACTGGCCGTGCAGGATGTTGTGGCCCAGTTCCATGTTTTCCAGGATCTTGGCAAAGCTAAGCATCGCCGTTCCGGCGACCCACGCGGCTTTGTGCTTGCTCACCAGAAGGGTGGCCCGGCCGGTGATCTCAAGCCCGCGCTGGACCTTGATCACCCGGCGGATATACGCCGCGTCGCTGGCACCGCGCTTGGCAAGGATATCGTCCTTGATGGCGTCGAGTTCGCGGCCCAGCTCGGCCACCTGCTCGTCAGAGAGGTGCGCCGCTGCGTCCGGCCGGACCAGCGGGCTGCCGGACTCGGCGAGGGCACCGGGCCGCGTCCTCGCGGCGGCAGTGGCCGTGGCCGCGCCGCCCTTGTCAGCTTCCTCGGAAACGTCAGGCTTGTCGGAAACAATCGTCATGCGGTGGTACTCCTTAGAGGTCGAGGTTTACGGGTCCGGCTGCTGCCGAAACACATGTCTGGATGAGTTGGCCGGGCTCGCCGTGGATTTCATCCGTGCGCAGGTCACGGACCTGGCCGGCCCGGAGGGGGATAAGGCAGCTGTGGCAGATGCCCATGCGGCAACCGCTGGGCATCAGGACGCCGGCGTCCTCGCCGACGTCGAGCAGGGGGGTGTCACCGTCGGCGTCGACTTCACGGTCCGACGCCTCGAAGGTGACCAGACCGCCGTCGTGCCCTGCACCGCCGGCCAGTTTGGTGCTGAACCGTTCAATGGCGAGGGTGGCTTCCGGCCCTGGCTCCGCGGTGGTGGCCTCGGCCTCCCACAGCGCCTCGGCGTCGTCCAGGAAGCCTTCCGGGCCGCAGGCATAGGCGGCCCGCTGGCGCCAGTCCGGGCAAAGCTGCTCCAGGCCGGTGACGGAGCTAAAGTCCAGCCGTCCGCGTTCGCTGGTGAACCAGTGGATCACGCGGAAGTTGGGGAATTGGTCGGCGAGTTCCGCGAGTTCCTCGCGGAAGATGGCGTCCGCAGGAGTTCGGGCCGTGTGGATGAGGACGACGTCCGAATCCGGACGGTGCGGGACGAGCGTACGGATCATCGACATGACCGGCGTGATTCCGCTCCCGGCGGTCAGCATCAGCAGCGGCCGTGGATGCTCCGGAAGGACGAAATCGCCCTGCGGCGGTGCCAGGAAGAGGACGTCACCGGGCTTGGTGTGGCGCACCAGAGTGCCGGAGACGGCACCCATGTCGCTGACGGTGATGGCCGGATCCTGGCCGGCGGGGGCGCTGAGCGAATATGACCGCCAGTGGCGGACACCGTCGAGCTCGACGCCGATTCGGGCCCACTGGCCGGCAAGGTGCGCTTGCCAGCCGTGGCCGGGACGGAAGAATATGGTGGCGGAATCGGCCGTTTCTGGAACCACCCGAGTGACCACGCCGCGCAGTTGGCGGGCGGAAAACACAGGATTGAACAGCGACAGAATATCTTCTGGAGCTAGTGGGGTGGTCAGTAGAGATGCGGCGCGCGCCAGCTTACGGAGCCGGATCATCTTCCAATCTTATGTCAGAGCGGGTCATACTTCTTCATCCAAGGCATACGATCGAGGTGGATTAACTAACCCGCCGCAACAACTTATTGGATCTCACCTCATGAATGCTGCTCCGACGGGCTCCGTCGCCTCCCCTACCCACGATCCGCCGTGGCTTGCCCTGCCACGCGAGGTCAGCGACGTGCTTCGGCCCAAGATGCCGGGCATCGTCGAGGCCATCATCGAAGCCGTGCCGCAACTGGTACCGGCTTATGCCAGGCCGATCGAGGGGCGCTTCGGGCGGGGGCTGCGCCGTGGTGTGGCCGCCGCCCTGGACCGCTTCCTGCAGCTTCCCGGAACCCGGCTGCCCGCCCTGTCGGAGGAGAGCAGGCAGCTCGTGGCGGGGCTGGGGAGCGGGGAATTCCGGCAGGGCAGGAGCATGGATGCGTTGCTGAGCGCCTACCGGATGGGGGCCCGGGTGACGTTCCGGGAGATGTCCCGAGTTTCCGTGGAACACCATCTGGGTCAAAGTGTGGTGGTGGACCTGGGTGAATCCATCCTGGCGTACATCGATGAGCTGTCCGCGGTCAGCGCCGAGGCGTTTGCCTTTGAACAATCCGAACGGGCCGGCGCCGTGGACAGGCGGCGTACCGGCTTGCTTGACCTGCTCCTGCTGGGGCAGGCGGACGAGGCGGCCCTGCGGCAAAGGGCCGCGATGGCGGATTGGTCTCTGCCACCGAGGATGGTCGTGGTGACCCTGCCGCTGGACCGGTCTGCCGGGCTGCGGCTCCGGCTGGGCGCGGGAACGCTGGTCATTGAACGCGAGACCGACGCCGTTGCCCTGGTTCCGGCACGGCAGTCCAAGCAGGCCCGGGCGGACCTGAACAAGGTCCTGCGCGGACGCGGCGCCGCAGTGGGGCCGGCCGGCAGCTGGGAGAAAGTTCCCGATTCGCTGCGCCTGGCGGTGCTCGCGGCCTCGGTGCTGCCGCCCCGCGACGGCCCGGACGACCCACCGATCTGGGCGGACGAGCATCTGGCCGAGGTGATTCTGGGGGCGGAACCGTCCGCGATCGCGGAGCTGGCCAACCGCCGGCTGGCGCCCTTGGAAGCGCTGCGTCCCGCGCAACGCGAACGGCTAGAGGAGACGCTGTTGTCCTGGTTGCGGCACTGGGGCCAGCGCGCCCCTGTCGCGGCAGAACTCGGCATCCACCCGCAGACCGTGGGCTACCGGGCGGCGCAGCTGCGCGAACTGTTTGGCGACACACTGGAGGATCCGAAGGCCAGGTTTGAGCTTGAACTGGCGCTCCACGCGCTTCGGCGCTAGTGGGGGGCGGCCGCCCGCAGGGAACACCGGTGAACGGGCAGCGCCGGCGTCAGGGGGCAGCGCAGAGGCGGCGCCGGTCTCGCCACCACTCACCCCACAACCGGGCCTGGCACACAATGAGCGGCTCCCCGGAAAAACCCGAGAGCCGCTCATTGATGCCTATTGACAACCGGATCTACATATCAGCTGGCGACCGATTGCCGGCTCTGCAGCCGCATCTCCAAATCGTTCATCACGATTGCAGCCAGGTCCTCCAGCGTCCGGGTATCGGCGGCGCTGAACTCCCGGGGTTCGCGGTCCAGGATGCAGAAGGTGCCCAGGTTGTAGCCGTCCGGGGTGCGCAACGGAACACCCGCATAGAACTGCAGCCCGAACTCGCCCGCGACCAGCGGGTTGGCGAGGGTGCGGGGATCGGTGGTGGCATCCTTCACGATCCAGGCCTCATCCTGCAGGATGGCTGAGGCGCACAGCCCCGGGTCGCGGCTGATCTGCGTCACCTCGGTGCCGTGGTGGGCCTTGAACCAGATCCGGTCGTGGTCCACGACGCTGACAATCGCCACCGGCACCGAGAACACTCTGGACGCGAGCGCCGCGATCCGGTCGAAGGCGCCGTCTGCCGGAGTGTCGAGGATCCGGTAGCGTTCCACCGCGCGCATCCGTGCCTCCTCGCCCGTTCCGGAGGCTTTCCCCAGCCGGTGGCGTGCGGCGCCGTTGATGACTTCCTGGCGCAGCGCGAGGGACACTTCCCGGGCGGGCGGGCGGTCTGCCGGATTGCGGGCAAGCATGGAGGAAAGCAGCGACGTCCACATCGGGGCCAGCTCTTCGGGGATGTCCGGATCGTGGAGCAGGCGCGCGACGGCGGACTGGATGGGTGCGCCGGGATAGGCCATTTTGCCGGTCAGCCCCTCGAGCAGCACCAGGCCAAGAGAGTACACATCGCTCAGCGGCCCGGCGGGATCGCCAGCGGCCTGCTCCGGACTCAAGTATGCGGGCGTGCCGGAGGTTCCGCCGTCGTCCTCCACCGGGTCCCTGCCCGTGATGATGGCGACGCCAAAGTCGGTCAGCTTGGCCCTGGGGCGCCGGTCGGCATTGCTGTAGTCCACCAGCAGGATGTTGGCAGGCTTGACGTCGCGGTGGACGATGCCGTGATGGTGGATGTAGGACAGCCCGTCCGCGAGGTCATAACCGATCACGGCCATGTGTGCTGCGGAAATCGGCCCCTGGGCGGCGCGGTGACGCAGGTCCGGGCCGCGGACCAGTTCCATGACGAGGTAGGTGAGGCGTGCCCCCGGGTCGCTGAGGTCAGCGCCGGCGTCGAACAGTGTCACGAGCGCGTGGTGGCTCATGCCGGCGAGGATGCGGACCTCCTGCCCTTGCTGGCGGGTGTGTTCCAGATTGTCCGGGTCGTCCCGGAAGAGCTTGACAGCAATCTCGCGTTGCAGGAGTTCGTCGTATGCGCGGTAGACGGTGGACTGGCTTCCCCTGCCAATGAGGGCTTGGATCCGGTAGCGGCCGCTGAGCAGGAATCCTGGTTCCATGCCGGTTTTCTTGTTGTAGTCAGTCAAAGCGGGTTCGTTGTCCCTTAGATGCGGGGCCCGCCGACGGAGTCGCGCGGATCAGTCCAAAAAGCCGAAAGTGTGGGTCGCCCGCAGAATAGCAAGGTTACTTATGATAGCGCGGAATCGGTGTTCCGGAAGACCTGCGACGAACGACTTTCCTGGCCGGACGAGGGCGGAGTTGGCCCTTATTTGGCCGGGTTGTGCGTCCCGATCGGCAACAGGGTGAGGTCCGGGTGGTTCTTTTCGATCCGGCGCAGCGCCCACACGTCATTGAAAAGTGCCAGGTATTCGCCGTCGGAGCGCAGGAGCACCTCCGCGCCCGGCACGTTGGCCAGCACCGGCATGGTCTCCGCAGTCGTGATTCGTGCGATCGAGTACGGCAGGCGCTCCAGCCGCATTGGGGCGCTGAAATCGTGCGCCATCCGGTCCTCGACCACTTCGAACTGCATGGGGCCGACGGCGGCCAGCACCGGAGCCTGGTCACCGCGGACGTCCGAGCGGAGCACCTGGATGACGCCCTCATGTTCCAGCTGCTCGATGCCGCGGCGGAACTGCTTGAACCGGCTGGGGTCCTTGGACCGCGCCACCTGGAAGTGTTCCGGGGCGAACAGCGGAATGGCAGGGAACTCGACCGGCTGGTCGATGAAAAGACTGTCGCCCACCCGGAGGGAGGAGGCGTTCACGAGGCCGACGACGTCCCCGGGGAAGGCTTCGTCAATGACCTCGCGTTCCCGGCCAAAGACCTGCTGGGCGTATTTGGTGGCGAAGGATTTGCCGGTCCGGCCCTGGGTGACCACCATGCCGCGTTCGAACATGCCCGAGCAGACCCGTATGAACGCGACGTGGTCTCGGTGGGCTTTGTTCATGCCTGCCTGGACCTTGAACACGAACCCGGCGAAGGGCGCGTCGACGGGCCGTGCGGCGCCGTCGACGTCAGGACGCGGCGCGGCGGGCGGAGCGAAGTCCACGAGGGCGTCGAGGATCTCTTTGACACCGAAGTTCAGCGCCGCCGAGCTGAAGAGGATGGGGGTGGCCTTTCCGGCGTGGAAGGCATCGACGTCGAAGCCGAGGTTGGATTCGATGACCAGCCCGGCCTCGTCGACGGCGTTGATCCAGTCGTCCCCCTGGCTGGCCGCGGCTTCGTCCGGGGTGAAGTACTCGGTGAGGGCGATGTTGGCGCCGGCGTTGTTGCGCTTGAACTGGGCGAACCGGTCATTGCGCAGGTCCCAGACACCGCGGAAGTCACCGGAGATCCCCACGGCCCAGGTCAGCGGCATGGGCTGCAGGCCGGTGCGCTCGGTGATCTCGTCCATGAGGGCCAGCGCGTCCAGACCGGGCCGGTCCCATTTGTTGATCACGGTGATGATGGGCAGGTTGCGCTGTTTGCAGACCTCGAAGAGCTTCATGGTCTGGGTTTCCAAACCCTTGGCGGCGTCCACGAGCATCACGGCGCAGTCGACGGCAGCCAGTACGCGGTAGGTGTCTTCGGAGAAGTCTGCGTGGCCGGGGGTGTCCAGCAGGTTAATGACGGTGTCGCGATAGGCGAACTGCAGTGCCGCGGAGCTGATCGAGATGCCGCGGTCCTTTTCCATCTGCATCCAGTCCGAGACGGTGTCCTTGCGGTTTGCCTTGCCGCTGGAGGCCCCGGCGGTTCCGATCACCTTGGCGTGCAGGGCCAGTGCCTCGGTCAGGGTGGATTTGCCGGCGTCAGGGTGTGAAATGACCGCAAATGTCCGACGCCGGGCCGCCTGCTTGTGAATCTCCTGGACTCGGGCGGGGCTAAGGACTTCTTGAGACACGGTGCTACTTTCGCTGCGGCGTTGGGAGGGATCGGCGCGGAGAGCCCGCGGTACACCCAAGGCCTCCAGTTTATCGCAGCCCGCCGAACCTGCGCGAAGCGAAGCAAAAGTGGGGCCCGGACTGTGTACCGCCACCGCTATTACGGGACAGGGGTTGGTCAGCCTCCGATGGGCCACTTTGAGGCTTGTCCGTGCGGAAGTCGACCCGCATTGCCTCTATCATGGTGAGAACGGGAAACCGAGTACTTTGATCCTGCCGGCAAACACTGGATGCCGGCGCACTTGCGGGCTAAGGCCTGCACCTTTGAAGGGAAACCCTATGGCCCGGAGCCCTGAAGATTCACTCAAGGCGACGCTCGGCCGGGTGGCACCGGGCACCGCCCTCCGCGACGGACTGGAACGTATCCTCCGCGGAAGGACCGGTGCCCTGATTGTGCTGGGCATCGACCGGACTATCGAATCCATCTGTTCCGGCGGGTTCGAAATCGGCATCGACTTTTCCCCCACCCGGCTGCGGGAACTGGCCAAAATGGACGGGGCGATCATCTGCGACAAGGATGCCAGCAACATCCTGCGCGCGGCCGTCCAATTGGTGCCGGACTCCAGCATCGAGACCCAGGAGTCCGGCACCCGGCACCGGACTGCCGAGCGTGTTGCCATCCAGACCGGCGTTCCGGTCATTTCGGTCAGCCAGTCCATGCAGATCATCGCGCTGTACGTGAACGGGCTGCGGCACGTCCTGGAAGGATCCGAGAAGGTCCTCGCGCGCGCGAACCAGGCCCTGGCTACCTTGGAGCGCTACCGTTCGCGTCTGGACCAGGTCACCAGTTCCCTCTCTGCCCTGGAAATCGAGGCCATGGTGACGGTCCGCGATGTGGCAGTGACGCTGCAGCGCCAGGAGATGGTGCGCCGGATTTCTGAGGAGATTTCCCAGTACGTGCTGGAACTCGGCGAGGACGGCCGGCTGCTCTCACTCCAGCTGGACGAGCTGACCGTGGGCCGCGGCCCCGGGAGCGATGTGATCATCCGTGACTATTCTGGCCCGGACACCTCGGCGGAGGACATCGAGCAGGCTGTGAAGTCGTTGGTGAGCCTGGGCCCCACCGAGCTGATCGACTTGGGCAAGATCGCCGGGATTGTCGGTTTTGCCAGCGGCGAGGCGAACCTCGACGCGGTCGTGCAGCCGCGCGGTTACCGGCTGCTTTCCGGGCTGAAGGCAGTCCCGAAGGCCGTCGCCGACCGCCTGGTGGACCACTTCGGCGGCCTGCAGTTCCTGATGGCTGCCACCATCGATGACCTGATGACGGTGGATGGCATCGGCGACCAGCGCGCCCGGACGGTCCGTGAGGGCCTGAGCCGAATGGCCGAGGCAAGCCTGCTGGACCGCTTCCTTTAGCCCTGGCCCAGTTAGCTGCCCGACGTCCCGTCGGCAGCCGGTGGGGTCAGTTGAGTCGGAACACGGCTCTGGGACTGGTTTTATTCGCCAGCCTGGCGGTGAAGACGTAAGAGGCGCCGCCTGATCCCGGCTTGGCCTCGATCGGCGCGCAGCCCTGGACTGTGCGGTTGCGCTGCCAGGGGAAGGTGGCGGTTTCACTTTGCCCCGGCGCGATGGTCTTCACGAGCTCCGTGGAGTCTGCCTGACAGTCGGTGGACGAGAAAATCCGGTCGGCGCCGCTGCTGATCAGAAACTCCATCTGGGAGGTCCCCATGTTGATCTCGCACGGCACCCTGTTGCCGTTCGTTACCTTGAGCGTCAGCAGCGGTTTCTCGCCGGCCGCGTAGGCAGGTTTGTCGGTGGAGGCCGTTACGGTCACAAGGCCCTGCTCGCAGCCGTCGCCCGTTGGGGTGGCCGAGACAGAAGGGGTGGCTTCCGGGGAATCAGCTGGCTCCGTTGCCTGGCCGGCCGCTGTTGTTTGTCCGCCGGAGGGGGCCTGGCCTGCGTTGAGGACGCTTGCGACGGCGGCGAATCCGCCGAAAGCGATCGCGATCACCAGCAGGAGGGCCGCGCCGACGAACAGCCGCCTGCGGCGGTGGACGGGGCTGACGGGGTTCCTTGCCGGCTTCCGGGCGGAGGCTCCGGAGGGCTTCCGGGCGGGGGCGGGCGGGGCCTTGCGCGGCGGATGGCGGTCGGAGTCCCGTGTCGCACCGCGATCCGCGGGTCGGCCCGGGCCCGCTCCGCTGCCGGACGCGCCCGGGCGGAATCCGTGAGTTCCTGGAGTGTCTTGCCTGCCCATCCTCCTAGGCTAGAGAACCGCGCCGGGTATGTGGCCCTCCCACGCCGCGGGGCGGAGTGTGGCCCTCATCTATTACGCTGAATTCATCAAAGCTCTAGCCGATTCCCCCGCAGCCCCCGCAGCCGACCGCCCGCAGGGCATTCCCGCGGACGTTCCGCTGGCCGTCCTTCACGAGGCCCTCAGCGCCTGGTTTGGCGAAAACGCCCGGGACCTGCCGTGGCGGGCGGCGGATTGCACCCCGTGGGGTGTGCTGGTCAGCGAGGTCATGCTGCAGCAGACGCCGGTGGTGCGCGTGCTGCCCGTCTGGGAGGAGTGGCTTCGGCGCTGGCCGGGACCGGCCGATCTGGCCCGGGAGCCGGCCGGTGAAGCTGTCCGCGCCTGGGGAAGGCTGGGCTATCCTCGCCGCGCCCTCCGGCTGCATGCGGCCGCCGTCGCCATCGTCGCCAGCCACGGCGGCGAAGTGCCCGGGACGTACCCGGAGCTGCTGGAGTTACCGGGAGTAGGGAGCTACACGGCAGCAGCCGTCGCTGCGTTCGCCTTTGGCCGCCGCGAAACGGTGGTGGATACCAACATCCGCCGCGTTCACGCCCGCTTGTTTTCCGGCGCCGCCCTGCCCACACAGGCCCTGACCGCCGCCGAAATGCGCCTCGCGGCCCAGGCGCTGCCCGTTGACGCAGGCCGGTCCGTCCGCTGGAATGCCGCCGTCATGGAGCTCGGCGCCATGGTGTGCACCGCACGGTCACCCAAATGCGGGCAATGCCCGGTCACAAGCTCCTGCGCCTGGCGGGCGGCCGGCGAGCCGCCGCCGACGTACACGCCGAAGGGGCAGTCATGGCATGGAACGGACCGCCAGGTCCGGGGGGCCGTGCTGGCGGTGCTCCGGGTGGCTGAGTCCCCGGTCGCGCCCGAACTGTTCCAGCAGGCGGCAGCGGACCTGGGCTTTGAACCCGCGGGAATCGGAGTTCCCCTTGCCGCCCTGCACCGGCTCAACTCAGCCCCGGAACAGCTGGAGCGTGCTCTGGCGGGTCTGCTCAGCGACGGCCTGGCGGAGCTGCATCCGGCCGGGTTCCGGCTGCCTGCCTAGTCCCCCAGGCTTTATCCCCCACCCCCAATCACCTGGGTGTTTTCCTCAGATCATCCTTCCAGGGCCGCCTGAAGTGCCTGCACGAGGGCAGAACCCCGCCGGTCGTCCTGGCCTTTGAGTACGTTCGTTGTATAGGCGAAGCCCACTTTGTGCTCGGGGTCCGCGAACGCGACTTGCCCTCCGGCGCCGTCGTGGCCGAAGGAGCGGGACGTCAGAAACGTGCGGCGCTCAGAGGTCAGCATGAAGCCGGTGCCCCAGCGCGGATACGGGCCGGGAAGCCACCACACGGGCGCCCCTTCGCTTTGCACTTCCGTCATGTCCTGGATGACGGAATCATCGAGGAGTCTTACCCCTCGGGTTGGGGTGACGGCGGCCGACCAAATCGTCGCCAGGGCGTTGGCAGTTGCGATACCGCCGGCCCCGGGGATCTCCGCCTTCTGAACCCGGGGATCATCAAAACCCTCACCGGGCCGGACAAGAGTTGCCGGGAAGGCGGCCCCGAGCGTCATGGACCGCTCCATCCAATACGCGTCCGTGGGGTCGATCCCGGATCCACCCGGAGCAGCATCATCGGGGGTGTCGCTGGCGATCAGCCGGGCTACCCGGGCGGCGGCGGAGTCCGGCAGCCCAATCCAGAAGTCAGCGCCAAGCGGTCCGGTAACCGTTGCCCGGAGGTACTCAGAGACGGTTTGTCCCGTTGCCCGCCCAACCAGTTCTCCTGTGAGCCATCCGAAGGTCAGTGCGTGGTATCCGTAAGCCGTGCCGGGCTCCCAGAGGGGCTCCTGGTCCGCGAGGGTGTTGACGACGGCGTTCCAATCCAGGGCCGTTTCGAGGTCGATGTCCTGCCGCGGGGCGGCGAGGCCGGCCCGGTGGGCCAGGAGTTGGCGGACAGTGATGCGTTCCTTGCCGTTTGCTCCGAACTCCGGCCAGTAATCGGTGACGGCGGCATCAAGCTTCAGGGTGCCGCTCTGCACGAGCTGGCCGATGAGAAGGGACATGACGCCTTTGGTACAGGAAAAGACGACCGTTGGAGTATCCGCCTCCCAGGCTCTGGAGGTGTAGGGGTCGGCGACTCCAGCCCAAATATCGACCACGGGCTCGCCACCGATCAACACAGCGAGGGCCGATCCGCCGGAGGACCCGCGGTTAGTCTCCCCGAAGGTCTCTGCGAGGTTTTCGAATCCGGGTGCGACGAAGCCGTGAACGTGGGGGTGCATGAAATGGCCTAACTGCAGATTCCGGCCCTCGAGGGCTGGAGTGGCGATCCTGGCGATAAACAGCGCTGCGAGAAAGCGCCGGGGGAAAGGAAGACGACGGTGTTCTAGGGTTCACCGAAGCCCGCTGTGATGAGGCCGCGCAGATAGTCCACGGCTTTCGCGGCGTCCGGTCCGCCCGCTTCGACGTGCAGGACGGTGCCTTTTCCGGCCCCGAGCATCATCAGCTCGGTCATCGACGCGCCGTCGGCGCCGTTGATGGTGACCTCGGCGTCCATGCCGGCCAGTCCGCCGGCAATTTTGGCAGCCGGGCGGGCGTGCATGCCGGCCTGGTTGACCAGTTCGAAGTCCCCGCTGGCCTCCGGGGGCAGGTGGCCGTGCGCGTGCTGGGCCGGAGCTGGCGGCCGGTAGACGGCTTCGGCCGCTTCTTTCACACCTTCCGGATCCGCCCCGGCCTGGGCTGCCACGGCGGCCGCGACAAGCCCCTCCACCAGCGGGGCATCGGCGAGCAATACCGAGGACGGATCGGCGAGGAATTCCACCGCGGACTCGGCCGTCATCACGGCCGAGCCGAGGTCGGTCAGGACAACGATGCCGTCACGGTCGGCGTCGCCGGCCTGTTCCAGCGCCGCCATGACCCGCTCGAGGCTGGTGCCGATCCGGCCGTCGTCGGTGCCGCCGGCCGGGAGGATGAGCACGTCGGGTGCCATTTGGGCGGCCAGCTCGACGGCGCCGTCGGCGATCTTTTCGCTGTGCGAGACGACGACGAGCTTGACCGTCATTCTGCCGCCCCGGCGGCGGCGCGCAGGATCAGCGCGGTGGACACGGCGCCCGGATCCCGGTGGCCGATACTGCGCTCCCCGAGGTAGCTGGCACGTCCCTTGCGCGCAAGCATGGGGTCGGTGGACACGGCGCCGGCTTCGGCCGCGTCCGCGGCGGCGGCCAGCACCTTGCGGACATCGCTGTCCCCGGCGGCGGAGGCAGCCGCGTCGACTGCCGGAGTCCAGGCATCGACCATGGTCTTGTCGCCCGGCTCGGCCTTACCGCGGGCCACGATCCCGTCCCGGGCGGCCTGGAGGGCGGCGGCGAGTGTGGCGGCGTCAATCTCGGACTCCTCGCCGAGAGCGGTGCCCGCCCGCAGGAAAGCCGTTCCGTAGAGCGGGCCGGCGGCTCCTCCGACTTTGGACATCAGGGTCATGGCGGTCAGCTTGAGCGCCGCGCCGGCCGTTTCCGGGGGCGCCTCGGCGACCTTGGCCATCACCGCCTTGAAGCCGCGGTCCATGTTCTCCCCGTGGTCCGAATCACCGATGGGCCTGTCCAGTTCGATGAGCTCTTCCCGGTGCTCCGCCATGGCCTCAGCCGAGAGTGTCAGCCACCGAAGGGCCCAGTTGACGTCCAGCCCCATGGTCAGGCGCCCCAGCGGAGAGCCGCAGTGTGGACGGGTGCGTCCCAGAGCGCCGTCATCTCATCATCGAGCCGCAGCACGGTGATGGAGCAGCCCTGCATTTCGAGGGCTGTGATGTAGTTGCCTACCAGTGACCGTTCCACGGTGATGCCCTGGGCGGCCAGTTGCTGCACGGCACGGCGGTACACGATGTAGAGCTCGCTCTGCGGGGTGCCGCCCATGCCGTTGACAAACAGGAGCACTTTCTCGCCGGACTTCACTCCGAGGTCGCTGATTACCGGTTCCAGCAGGCGGTCGGTGATGCCGTCGGCGTTTTCCATCGGAATCCGGTGCCGGCCGGGTTCTCCGTGGATGCCGATGCCGATCTCGATCTCGTTTTCCTCCAGCACGAAACTTGGTGACCCGGCGTGCGGGACGGTGCAGGCTGTCAACGCGACGCCCATGCTGCGCACGTTGTGGTTGACCCGGTCGCCGATTGCCGCGACGGCGTCGAGGCTGTCCCCGCGTTCCGCGGCGGCGCCGGCGATCTTCTCCACCAGGACCGTTCCGCCTACCCCGCGCCGGCCGGCGGTGTACAGCGAGTCCTGCACTGCGACGTCGTCATTGACCAGCACGGTCCGGACGTCGACGCCCTCCGCCTGGGCCAGTTCCGCGGCTGTCTCGAAGTTCAGGACGTCGCCGGTGTAGTTCTTCACGATGTGGACGACGCCGGCGCCCGAGTTGACGGCGAGGGTCGCCGGCAGGATCTGGTCCGGTGTGGGCGAGGTGAAGACGGCCCCCGGAACCGCGGCGTCGAGCATGCCGCGCCCGACGTAGCCGGCATGCAGGGGCTCGTGCCCGCTGCCGCCGCCGGAGACGAGCCCGACTTTTCCTGCCACCGGCGCGTCCTTGCGCACGATGTATTTCGGGTCCGCAAAGACGGTCACGAGGTCGGCGTGGGCAAGCCCGAAGCCCTCCACTGATTCGTCAACCACGGCGCGGGGATCATTGATGAGCTTCTTCATGGCGGTGCTCCCTGGATGGTGTCCTGGCTGCTTGGTTAGACCCTACTACCGGGGCCCTGCCAGCGGTAGGCTCCGTTCCACAACCTCGGCCGGCTGAGTCCGGACGCAGCCGGAAGGTTTTCGCTTCGGAATCCGCGGGTGTTTCGGCTTGGTTTGTCAGCCGGTTTTGTCCGCGCACAACCGAAAATTGGGCCAGGCGTCGCCGCCGAGCCAAGAGAAAGGCGGCGTGTTCAGTTGTCCCCGCTCGACGCCGGCCCCTGGCCCGGTTCCGGAACCCGCCCCCGGGAGATTGACGGGCGCCGGGTCCTTTGACGTCTCTTCCACGGTGCCGGGGACCGCTGCGCGGTTTGGAACGGATCCGCTGGCCATGGTCATTTGGAATGCAGAGAAGTCTGGAAAAACCGCGCGCTCGGACAAGTTGTTACCTCCGGGTAATGTGGTCCACCCCCTGGACCGGGATCAGTTTATCCATCAGATTTACGGATGGGAAGACCCGCTGCAGCGTCCCGGGCTGGGGGCCTCCGCGGCCCGTCGGCGGCTGGCCGGACCTAGAGCGTCTTGATCATCCGGGTGTTGCCGAGCGTATTCGGCTTCACCCGGGCAAGATCCAGGAACTCGGCAACACCCTCATCGTGCGAGCGCAGCAACTCGGAGTACACCACGGGGTCGACGGCGGTCTGATCGGCCATGACTTCGAAGCCGTGCTTCCGAAAGAACTCCACCTCGAACGTCAGGCAGAACACGCGGGAGACGCCCAAGGCCCGGGCGTCCCCGAGCAGCCGCTCAACCAGGCGGTGGCCCACGCCTTTCCCCCGCCAGGCAGTTGACGCCGCGAGTGTGCGCACCTCGGCCAGGTCCTCCCACATCACGTGCAGGGCTCCGCAGCCGATCACTTCGCCGTCCGGCGCCTCGGCGATCCTGAACTCCTGCAGGCTCTCGTAGTAGGCCACCGTTTCCTTGGCCATCAGGATCCGCTGGTCGGCCAGCGGAGCCACGAGGGCCTTGATCGCTCCGACGTCGCTGGTGCGGGCAAGGCGAAGGCGGATTGGTTCAGTCACAGCCCAATCCTACGGGGAACCGCAGGTGGGAGGCTCAGAGACCGAGCTCATCCGGCACCGGAAGGTCCTTATCCAGCAGGTTCCTTGCGAGGAAGTGCTCCACGACGCCGTACCAGACCTTGGCGTGCTGGGGCTTGAGAATCCAGTGGTTCTCGTCCGGGAAGTACAGGAAGCGGTGGTCCGTCCTGCCGTCCTCGTCGGCTGCCAGCTGCGACTTGGCGAGCAGTTCGTACCAGAGCCGCAGTCCCTCCCCGATTGGGACGCGGTAGTCCTTGTCCCCGTGGATGACGAGCATGGGTGTGCTGATGTTCTCCACGTGCAGGTGCGGGGAGTTCGCCTTGGCCATGTCGGCCGTCATCTCCCTGAGCCAGTAGTCCGCCGAGTCCGTAGTGGGGCCGAACTGGTCCAGCGCCCAGAGACTGGCGTGGGTAACTATGGCCTTGAACCGGTCGGTGTGGCCGGCCACCCAGTTCGCCATGTACCCGCCGAAGGAACCACCCATGGCCGCTGTCCGGGTCTCATCGATGTCCGGCCGTTGCACCACCGCGTCGGTGATGGACATCAGGTCGGTGAAGGGAGCTTTGCCCCATTCACCCCAGCCGCGCTGTATGTGGTGCTGCCCGTATCCGGTGGAGAGCGCCGGGTCCGGCAGCAGGACCGCGTAGCCGCGCGCCACGAGCAGCCAGGGGTTCCAGCGCCACGTCCAGGCGTTCCACGAACCGAGCGGACCGCCGTGGATCCACAGCAGGAGGGGCGCCGGGTTGCCCGCCGAGGCTCCCTCCGGAAGTGCCAGGTACGCCGGCACGCGCATGCCGTCCGCGGCGGTCGCCTCGACGCGTTCCAGTGTGCCGTGGTGGTCCGGGCGCTCCGCAGGTGCCGGGAGCCGGGTGACCTCACCGCTGTGCAAGTTGATCCGCACGGCCTCGGCGGGAAACTCGTAGGAACTGCGCAGCGCATAGGCGCTGTGGCCGTCCGGGGCGGCCACCACGTCGGTGTAGGCGGCGGCGTCGGCCGTCAGCCGGGTGACCTGGCCGGCTCCCCCGCCGCCGGTCACCCCGATCCGAAACACCGGAGAGGCGCCGTCTTCATCCGCCGTGACGAGCAAGGCGGATCCGTCCGGCAGCCAGGCCGCCGGGCGCGGCCAGCGGTCCCAGCCTGCGGCCAGCGGGGTCAGTTCCCCGCCGCCGGAGGTGACGTCCAGAAGGTGCAGCGCCACCACCGGGGCCGCTTCCGGGGTGGTATCGGTTTCGCTCACTACCGCCAGGGTCCTGCCGTCGGGGCTGACCGGGCCGGGAAAGTAGTTCATGCCGTCGGCGTCGAGCAGGACCCGGCGGGTGCCGGTGAGGGCGTCGATTGCCACCAGGACGGTGCGGGAGCCGGCCTTCGCGAGCGGCCTGGTGAAGCTGGCGTACAGTGTCTTCCCGTCCGGGCTGACGACGGTGACCGCCTCGCGGAGTCCGTTGCCGGCGTCGGGGGTCAGGTTGCGCAGTGTCACCGGCGGCCGGGCATCGACCGTAGCAGGCTTGCCTGGCTCCGGTTCCGCGCCGGGTTCGACGGCGAACAGCCGCGGCTGCGCAGGGCCCAGATCTGCATCCCAGTAGCGGACCGGATAGCCGCTGTGGAGGATGGCCGCTACCTTGTTCTCCTTGCGGGCTTTGCGGCGGTCCTCGTCATTGCCCTCGTCCGTGGAGCCTGCGAGCACCGATGCGGTGACGAACAGAGCGTCGGCCTCCTGCGCGGCCAGGAGTCCACTGACGCCGCCCGCGCGGGAGAGTGCGACGCGGGCCTCACCCCCGTGGGATGGCAGAACCCAGAGCGCGTTGACCGGCTCAGCATCCGGGCTTTCGGGGTCCGGCCGGGCGGAGGTGAAATACAGAGTGCCGTCGGCCGCAAAGACGGCACCTGCTTCACCCTTGGCGCTCCGGGTGATCCGGCGGGCCTGCTCTTCGCCGGCGGGGTCCACTTCCCAAAGCGCGGTGCGATATTCGGTGCCTTGATCGTTCAGCGTGGCCACTGTGGTGACCAGCCGCCCGCCGTCGGGACTCAATGCCAGTCCGCTGACCCGCGGGATGGCGAGGTAGTGGTCGACGTCATGAAAGGGTGTTTCGGGCGTTGCGCCCCGGGTCAGCGGTTCGGTGGAAGCCATTCTCCGATTCAACACCCCCTGTGCGCCGGATCACATCAAGTTCACTAAGAGTGAAACGGTACTTTCAGATACCTGGTCGCCGGTTGCGGTAACTCACGGCCGTGGCGAAGGCGACGGGGTTTGAGCGGGAGGCAAGGTGGCAAGGCAAAGGCCCCGCCTCCCTGGTCGGGAAGACGGGGCCTTGGAGCCGGTGCCAGCGCGCCGGAGCTCCTGCTAGACGCTCGGAGCGATCTCCGGGATGAGCGGCTTGGCGTTGCCGGCGAAGGTGAACTTGGCGTCGTCGCCTTCGCCGTCCACATCCACCACAACGATGTCGCCGGCGTGGATTTCGCCGAAGAGGATCTTCTCGGAGAGCTGGTCCTCGATCTCGCGCTGGATGGTGCGGCGCAGCGGCCGGGCACCCATGGCGGGATCGTACCCGCGGGTTGCCAGCAAAATCTTGGCGGCGGGCGTGAGCTCGATGCCCATGTCCTTGTCCTTGAGCCGCTTTTCCAGCCGGCCGACGAACATGTCCACGATCTCGATGATCTCGTCCTGGGTCAGCTGCGGGAACACCACAACGTCGTCAACACGGTTCAGGAACTCAGGGCGGAAGTGCTGCTTGAGTTCCTCCGTGACCCGGGCCCGCATCCGGTTGTAGCCGGTCTGCGTGTCCGTGCCCGACTGGAAGCCGGTGGCGACGGTCTTTGAGATGTCCCGGGTGCCGAGGTTGGTGGTCATGATGATCACGGTGTTCTTGAAGTCCACCACGCGGCCCTGGGAGTCGGTCAACCGGCCGTCTTCCAGGATTTGCAGCAGTGAGTTGAAGAGGTCGGCGTGTGCTTTCTCCACTTCGTCGAACAGCACCACGGAGAACGGACGACGGCGGACCTTCTCGGTCAGCTGGCCACCTTCCTCGTAGCCCACGTAGCCCGGAGGGGCACCGAAGAGACGCGACACCGTGTGCTTCTCCGAGTACTCTGACATGTCCAGGGTGATCAGGGCGTCTTCCTCGCCGAAGAGGAATTCGGCCAGGGCCTTGGCGAGCTCTGTCTTGCCGACGCCGGTGGGGCCGGCGAAGATGAACGAACCGCCCGGACGCTTCGGGTCCTTGAGACCCGCACGGGTGCGGCGGATCGCCTGGGACAGCGACTTGATGGCCTCGTTCTGGCCGACAACGCGCTTATGCAGCTCGTCTTCCATCTTCAGCAGACGCGAGGATTCTTCCTCGGTGAGCTTGAAGACCGGGATGCCGGTGGAGTTCGCCAGCACCTCGGCGATGAGATCCTCGTCAACCTCGGAGATGTCGTCCATGCCGCCGGTCTTCCACTGGCGTTCCTTCTCTGCGCGCTCGGCAATGAGCTTCTGCTCCTTGTCGCGCAGCGAGGCGGCACCTTCGAAGTCCTGCGCGTCAATCGCGGATTCCTTCTCCAGCTTCATGGCAGCGATTTTCTCATCCATGACCTTGAGCTCCGGCGGGGCGGTCATCCTGCGGATGCGCAACCGCGCGCCGGCCTCATCGATCAGGTCGATCGCCTTGTCCGGCAGGAAGCGGTCCGAGATGTAGCGCTCGGAGAGGCTGGCTGCCGAGGCGAGGGCGCCGTCGGTGATGGTGACGCGGTGGTGTGCCTCGTACCGGTCCCGGAGGCCCTTGAGGATCTCGATCGCGTGGGCGACGGAGGGTTCCTTGACCTGGATCGGCTGGAAGCGGCGCTCCAGCGCGGCGTCCTTCTCGATGTGCTTGCGGTACTCATCCAGCGTGGTGGCGCCGATCGTCTGGAGCTCACCGCGGGCCAGCATGGGCTTCAGGATCGAGGCCGCGTCGATGGCTCCCTCGGCGGCACCGGCACCCACCAGGGTGTGGATCTCATCGATGAACAAGATGATGTCGCCGCGGGTGCGGATTTCCTTCAGTACCTTTTTGAGGCGCTCTTCGAAGTCACCGCGGTAGCGCGAACCGGCCACGAGGGACCCGAGGTCCAGCGTGTACAGCTGCTTGTCCCGGATGGTCTCCGGAACGTCGCCGCGGACAATTGCCTGGGCAAGGCCTTCGACGACGGCGGTCTTACCGACGCCGGGCTCACCGATCAGCACGGGGTTGTTCTTGGTGCGGCGGGAAAGGACCTGCATGACGCGTTCCATTTCCGATTCGCGCCCAATGACGGGGTCCAGCTTGTTCTCGCGGGCAGCCTGGGTCAGGTTGCGGCCAAACTGGTCCAGGACCACCGAACCGGCAGGGGTGCCTTCGGCCTGGCCCGGGCCAACACCGGCCCCGGTGGTTTCCTTGCCCTGGTAACCCGAGAGGAGCTGGATGACCTGCTGGCGGACCCGGTTGAGGTCGGCACCGAGCTTGACCAGCACTTGGGCGGCAACACCTTCACCCTCGCGGATGAGGCCGAGCAGGATGTGCTCCGTGCCGATGTAGTTGTGTCCCAGCTGCAGCGCCTCGCGAAGCGAAAGCTCAAGGACTTTCTTGGCGCGGGGAGTGAAGGGGATGTGACCGGACGGGGCCTGCTGGCCCTGGCCGATGATCTCCTGCACCTGCTCGCGGACGCCGTCGAGCGAAATGCTCAAGGACTCAAGGGCTTTGGCAGCAACACCTTCACCTTCATGGATCAGACCCAAGAGGATGTGTTCGGTACCAATGTAATTATGGTTCAGCATGCGTGCCTCTTCTTGGGCAAGCACAACTACGCGACGGGCACGGTCCGTAAATCGCTCAAACATTTTCGCCACACTCCTAGCTACGACGTACTTTGATGCTACGTGGCCGGGTTCAAGATTTGGGGCTTGTTCGCCACAGGGGAAACCGGGGCACCGCCGCCGCGTTCGGTCGGAGGCCGGACCGGGGACTGCACGGGCCCGCCCGGGCGGGGATCCGCTGGCAGCAGCGCCCACACCTGGAGGCCTGCGTCCTGCCCGGTTGCTTGTTCTGATCCAGCAGATATGCGGCGTGTTCCGGGTACTGAGCCACGTCCCGGGCGGGCACCGGGCTGGAGCGCGCCGCCGCCATCTGTACGCACTCCAACTGCACAACGCACCCCAACTGCACAACGCACACCAACTGCACGCCGCATACCAACTGCCGCCGGCTGCACTTCCGGCCGGGAACGACAAAGCCCCCGGCAAAAGCGGGGGCAAAGTCTTAGTTGTACGCCGGGTCTTAGTTGTGCGCCGGGTCTTAGTTGTCGCACCAGGTCTTCAGTTGTCGCAATGCGTCCACCTGGCCGCACTGCGTCTTGCGATCCACTGGCGCGGGCTGAGACCGAGTTAGGAATTCGCCTTTTGGTAGGCTTCCTGAATTTCAGCCTGGATACGGCCTCGGCTGTTTACTGCGTAGCCGTTATCACGCGCCCACTGCCGGATCTGGGCGGAGTCCTGGTTCCGGCCGGATGAAACCTTGGTGCGCGTCGCGCGTCCACTCGACGTCTTGCGTGCGTGCCCGACAAACCGCTCAACTGCGGAGCGCAGCTCGGAAGCATTCTCCGAGGACAGGTCAATTTCGTAGCTGACGCCGTCAAGGCCAAACCGGACAGTTTCGTCCGCGGATCCCCCATCCAGATCATCAACGAGGATGATTTTTACTTTCTGTGCCATTAAAGACTCTCTTTCCAAAAGGACGAGTATTAAGGAAAAGCAGGATGTTACTGCTTAAAAGTATCCTCTGCTTTATGGCAGCGAGTCAAAGTCAAAATAAGTTTCCAAAGGAAAACCCAAGGCGAAATAGCCTGCTATTAGTCGGAACCGTTGGAATGGCCGTCGCGGCGGAACGTATCGGCCTGCGCATTTCCGTCGGCTTCCGCCTGGGCCCGTGCCTCGGCCTGGCGCTCTGACTTATCCGCATTGAAGATCGACTTCATGGCGAACCAGAAAAGCAGACCGACCACCACGGAGGGAAGCAATACAGCAATGTAGTCCATGGTCAGTGTCCTTCGGGCTTCAGCAGCGGGAACAGAATGGTCTCGCGGATGCCCGCGCCGGTGAAAAGCATGACCAGCCGGTCGATGCCGAGGCCGATCCCGCCCATGGGCGGGGCGCCGTACTCAAGCGCGCGAAGAAAGTCCTCATCCAGTTGCATGGCTTCCACGTCGCCTGCAGCGGAGCGGCGGGACTGCTCGGTGAGCCGTTCGCGCTGGATCACCGGGTCGATGAGTTCAGAGAACGCCGTCCCCCGCTCCATGCCGCCGATAATGAGGTCCCACGCTTCAATCAGCCGGTCATCCTCGCGGTGCTGGCGGGCCAGCGGCTGGGCCGATGGCGGGTAGTCGTACACGAAGGTCGGGTTCAGCAGTGTCGGCTCAACCAGTTCACCGAAGAGTTCCACCACGAGCTTCTCGGCATCCCACGCGGCGTCCACCTTGACCTCGTGCTTGGCAGCGAGAGCCAGCAGGTCCGGGGCCGGGGTGTCCGGGGTGACCTCCTGGCCCACGAAGTCGGAGAGTCCCGGGTAGACCGCCATCCAGGCCCAGTCGCCGTCGAGGTTAATTTCGCCGGCCTCGGTCTGCAGGACCCGGCCCACTCCGGCGGCGTCGGCGGCGTCGAGGATGAGTTCCTTGATCCGGTCCGCCATGACGAACTGGTCGGCCCAGGCCTCGTAGCTTTCCAGGGTGGTGAATTCCGGGCTGTGGGTGGAGTCCACGCCCTCGTTGCGGAAGACCCGGCCCATGTCATAGACACGGTCGATGCCGCCGACGACGGTGCGCTTAAGGTACAGCTCGGTGGCGATCCGCAGCGTCATTTTCTGGTCAAACGCGTTCATGTGCGTCTCGAAGGGGCGGGCCGTTGCGCCGCCGTGGACCAGTTGCAGCATCGGGGTTTCCACCTCGACATAGCCTTGGCGGTGCAGGGTCTCGCGGATGGAACGCGTGATGGCGGCGCGGGTATAGACCATTTCGCGGGCTTCATCGCGGACGATCAGATCCACGTAGCGCTGGCGGACGCGGGTTTCTTCGTTGAGCTCGGCGTGCAGCACAGGCAGCGGGCGGAGCGCTTTGGACGCCATTGACCAGGACCCGGCCATAACGGAAAGCTCTCCGCGGCGCGAGGAGATGACCTCGCCCTTGATGTAGACATGGTCCCCGAGGTCCACGAGTGCCTTCCAGTCAGCGAGCGCGTCCTCGCCGATGTTTGCCAGGCTCAGCATGACCTGGAGCCGGACGGCCTTGCCGTCGACGCCGCCTTCCTGCAGGGTGGCGAAGCACAGCTTGCCCGTGTTGCGGATGAAGACGATGCGGCCGGTCACCCCCACAACGTCGCCGGTGGTTTCGTCAGCTTCCAGATGCGCGTATTTCTCCCGGACCTCTCCCAGTGAATGAGTGCGTTCAACGCCCACGGGGTACGCCTCGCCGCCGCGTTCGATCAGCTTGGCGCGCTTCTCCATCCGGACGCGGGTCTGCTCGCTGGCATCGTGGGAGTCGGCTGCGGTGTGCGGGGCGGAGGTGTTTTGGGAAGTCACAATCCCCAAGTTTACCGGGGATTGAGCCCGCGCAGGTTTACGTACGGCGCGCAGGCGCCGGCTCAGGCTGGGCCGCTGGGGGACGCGCCTTTACAATCGGTGGGCGACCATTTCGAAAGGACCCCCTTGGCCAAGCTTTACTTCCGCTACGGCGCCATGAACTCCGGCAAATCGACGGGGCTGCTGCAGGCCGCCTTCAACTATGAGGAACGCGGCCAGCGCGTCCTGCTGGCCAAGCCGGATGTGGACACCAAGGGCGATTCCGACGTCGTGTCCCGGCTGGGGATGACCCGTTCCGTGGACTTCCTGGTCCCGGCCGGGGCCTCAGCCCGTGGTCTGTTCACCGCCCACGCCCATGGTGACGACCCCGACGCGCTGCTCAAGCACGTTGACACGAAACCGGTCGCGTGCCTGCTGGTGGATGAGGCGCAGTTCCTGGAACCGGCCCAGGTGGATGACCTGTTCCGGATCGCGGTGCTGGACAACGTTCCCGTGCTGGCTTACGGCATCCGCACTGATTTCCGTACCCGGGCATTTCCGGGATCGCTGCGCCTCCTGGAGATCGCGCACACCCTCGAGGAGCTGAAAACCATCTGCCGTTGCGGCCGGAAGGCTATTTTCAATACCCGCCGGGCCGGCGACGAGGTGGTCTTCGACGGCGACCAGGTCGCAATCGACGGCCAGGACGTCTGGTACGAGTCTCTGTGCGGCTCCTGCTACCTCGAAGCCTCCACCGGCCGGCTCGGCGGCTGACCGACCGGGTTGCCGGAACGCTACTACGCCGTAGCTGCAGCCTCGGCTAGGCTCGGAGCATGACCCGCGAGAACATCAGAACCCCCGACGGTGGAACGATCGAGCTTTTCAGCACGGGTGCCGAGCTCGCCTCAGCCGGTTCCGGTGTCGTGGTCGTTCCGGCCTCCATGGTGACAGCCGCGGATTACACCCGCTTCGCCCAGAAACTCAGCGCCTCCCTGGGCCGCCCGGTGCACACGTTCAACCGGCGCGGCCGCGGCTCATCCTCCCCGCAGCCGGAGGATTACACCCTCGACGTGGACATCCACGACCTCGATGCCGTCATGAAGCACACGTCCAGCACGGACGTCTTCGGGCACAGTTTCGGCGGGGCGGTGGCATTGCACGCGGCCCGCACCCTGCCGGTGGAACGCCTCGCGGTCTACGATCCCGCCGTCTCCGTAAACCACAGCGTCACCGCTGACTGGACTCCCGAGTACGAGAAGGCGACGGCAGCCGGGGACGACGACCGCGCCCTTGCAGTCCTGCTCAGGGGCCTGGAGACCGGCAGCGCCCTGTCCAGGATGCCGCTGTCCATGCTGACCCTGGCGAACAAGCTCTCTGCAGGAACACCGCTCGGCAAGCAGATGCGCGAGCTGATGAAAACCGGCGTCCGGGAGATCAAGGCGATCATCGCCGCCGATATGCCCGCCGAGCCGTTCCTGGAGCTGCCGCTGGAAACGCTGATCGTTGTGGGCGAGAAGAGTCCGGCGTACTTCGGCGTGGCCTGCGCCCAGATCCACGAGGTTCTCTCCGGGTCCAGCTACACGATCCTGCCGGGCATGGGGCACGACGGCGTGAACAAGGCGCCGGACAAACTCATCTCCGAACTCAGCGCCTTCTTCGCCAGTTAGCGCCTCCCCCGCAACCGGCGCGGGTCAGTGTGCGGCTGCCGGGTGCACCACCGCGTCCGTCTTGCGCATCATCGCGGCCAGCACGACGGCGGCGACGGCGATGGCCGATGCGGTGAGGAACGCTGCGTGCATTCCCGCGACCATCCCCGATCCCGCGGACACCACAGCGTAGATCGAAACGAGCAGCGCCGTACCGGCGGCCCCCGCCACCTGTTGCGAGGTGTTCATGATGGCCGAACCGTGCGAGTAGAGGTGCGGCGGCAGCGGGTTCAGCCCGGTGGTGAAAGCCGGCGTGAAGATCAGGGCGAGGCCCAGGCTGAGGCTCACGTGCAACGTGATAATCCAGCCGACCGGAGTACCCGCGTCCAGCAAGGAGAACTGGAACAAAGCCGCCACCAGCAACAGTGAACCGGTGACTGTCAACGGCAGCGGCCCTACCTTGTCGAAGATCCGCCCGATGAACGGGCCCAGCAGGCCCATGGCGAGTCCGCCGGGAAGCAGAGACAGCCCCGTCTCCAGTGACGTCAGCCCCCGCACTTCCTGCAGGTACAGCGGCAGGAGGATCACGGCCCCGAACAGGGCGATCATGGCAATCACCAGCAGCAGCACGGAGACTGTGAACATCCGGAAGTTGAAGGCCCGCAGGTCCAGCAACGGCGCCTCGGCCTTTTGCAGCCGGACCTGGCGGAAGACGAACGCTGCCAGGGAGAGAACGCCAACGGCCAGCGCGGTGATGGCGGGGGCACCGGGACCGCCCTGGCCGCCGCCGCCGATCTGGCTCAAGCCGTACACGAGCCCGCCGAAGGCCGGAACGGTCAGCAGCACCGACGGCACGTCAAGCCTGGTGTGTTCCCTTTCGCCGATGTTGGTCAGGTATTTGGCGCCGATGGCGAACGCGGCGAGCGCGATCGGCAGGACGAAGACGAACATGAAGCGCCAGGAGAAGTGCTCAAGAATCACGCCGGACACTGTGGGTCCCATGGCCGGAGCCACAGAGATGGCGATGCTGACGTTGCCCATGACGAAGCCGCGGCGGGCTATGGGAACCAAGGTGAGGATGGTGGTCATGAGCAGCGGCAGCATGATGGCCGTCCCGCCGGCCTGGATGATCCGGGCGAGCAGAAGGATTTCGAATCCCGGGGCCAGTGCTGCGAGCAGCGTGCCGCCGGAGAAGAGCCCCATGGCCAGCATGAAGACAGCGCGGGTGGTGAGCCGCTGCAGGATGAAGCCGGTGGTGGGGATCACGACGGCCATGGTGAGCATGAAGCCGGTGGACAGCCACTGCACGGTGGGGGCGGTGACACGGAGGTCCACCATGAGCCGCTGCAGCGCGACGTTCATGATGGTTTCGTTCAGGATCACCACAAACGTGGCCACCAGCAAGGTGGCGATGATGGTGACCGATTCCCGGGACATCTTCGCCGGCGGTGCGGCGCCGCCGCTGGAATCTCGGGTCCGCGCGGGATCGCCGGCGGGCTTGGAAGAGACGTCAGTGCTCATGGGGTTCCCTCAGGAAGTCTTGTGAAGTGGGTGGACAGCGTCGGCGCTGACTGATGGTCAAACAATCCCGGCCGGGGAGTAATTCCCGCCGGTTAAAACCATGCGGGTCAAACCCGGTCCAACGTGGAATTCAGCCTGGGCGCCAGGTGACCCGCGTCGCTTGGGGTCAGGAGTCCAGCGGAACGTTGTCGATCAGCCGGACCGGGCCGACTGTTGCTGCGATGATCGCCAGGGCCTCGCCGCGGAACGGGGTCTCCCGGCAGTTCTCGGCAAGCGGTTCCAGCGTTCGCGGATCCACCACTTCCAAGTAGTCCAGCTGCACGAGGGGCTGGGATTCCACGAGCGCCTGCGCGGACTCGAGGTCCAGCGGCTGGTGGGCGTTGGCGCGTTCCTCAATCAGCCGCAGCGCCCGGGAAAGCACCAGGGCCGCTTCGCGTTCCCCGGCGCTGAGGAAGCGGTTGCGGCTGGACAGCGCCAGCCCGTCCGTGGAACGCACGATCGGCACTGCCACGATCTCCACGGGGAAGTTCAGGTCAGCCACCATGCGCCGGACCAGGGTCAGCTGTTGGGCGTCTTTTTGACCGAAATACGCCCGGTAAGCCGGCAATTCCGTTCCGCCGGAGGCCCCTGGCAGTCCGTAGTGCAGCAGCTTGGCCACCACGGTCAGGGCGCCGTCGAAGTGCCCGGGACGGGACGCGCCCTCCCATTTGCCGGCTATCGGCCCCCCGTTGATCCGCACCGACGGCTCCCCGCCGGGGTAGACCTCCGCAACGTCGGGAGCAAAGACCAGGTCCACTCCCACGGCGTCCAGGAGCGCAAGGTCCGCGTCCAGGGTCCGCGGGTACCGTTCCAGGTCGACGGCCTCGCCGAACTGCAGCGGGTTCACGAAGATACTCGCCACCACCACATCGTTTTGTTCGACGGCCGTGCGGGCCAGCTCCGCGTGGCCCTCGTGCAGGGCGCCCATGGTGGGCACCAGACCCTGCGAGGTGCCGCCCTTGGCCTTGAGCAGCCGGGCGCTTTCGGCCCGGAGCCGGGCGGCGGTGGTCACGACTTGGATCGCCAAGTTACAAGCCTTCCGTGGGATTCGGGCCGGCGCCGTCGGGGCCTTCCAGCGCCTGGTTGACGCCGTCGAGTTGCTCCCGCTTCAGCAGTCCCCGGCGCCCGGCCCGCCGGGCCGTCGCACGGGCCATGGCCAGGTACGCCTCCAGAATATCGCCGCCCGAGCCGGCGTCGTGCTCCCGCAACGATTCGGCGTGTGCTGCAAGAGTACCCACATCACCGCGGGCCACCGGCCCGGTCAGGGCGGATTCACCGGATGCGAGTGCGTTCTCGAGCGTCGCGCGCAGCAGCGGACCGAGCATGCGTTCGGGAGACTCGACGCCGACCTCCCGGAGCAGCTGCGAAGCCTGCGCCACCAGCGTGACGAGGTGGTTCGAGCCGTGGGCGAGAGCCGCGTGGTAGAGGGTGCGGTCGGCCTCGGCAATGGCGACCGGTTCGGCACCCATTTCCACCACCAGGGCCTGCGCGATCGGCAACATGGCGGCGTCCGCTGTGACGCCGAAGGTGCAGTCCAGCAGCCGGGTCAGGTCCAGGCTCATCCCGGTAAAGGTCATGGCCGGGTGCAGCGCCAGCGGGATGGCACCAGCGGCGCGGACCGGGTGCAGGATGCCGACGCCAAAACGGCCGGAGGTGTGGGCCACCAGCTGGCCGGGCTGCCATGCTCCGAGCTTCGCCAGGCCTTCCACGAGCGGGCCGAGGGCGTCGTCCGGCACGGCCAGGAGCACCAGCTCGGCGCGTTCGACGACATCCTGCACGTCCAGGACCGGGACGCCGGGAAGCAGGGCCTCTGCCCGCTCGCGGCTGGCATCGGAAACGGCGGAAACTCCGATGATGGCGTGCTCTGCGCCGCGCAGCGCCGCGCCCAGGATGGCGCCGACTTTGCCGGCGCCGATGATTCCGATGCCGAGCCGTCCTGGTTTAACCATGATGCTGGCCTTCCTGCCTGTTGGGGTCTTCGGTGGAGGGGTTTCCGGTGGATGCGGGGTCTTCGAGGGGGGCAGGAGTTCCGTTGCCGGCTGGCCCGCCGGGACGGGCCGGTCCGGCGACGAGGGGACGGACCTTCTCCAGCCAGTGCTCGCTGGTCTGCCGCCGGCGGGCCGCCCGGGCGCGTGCCGCCTGCGCGTCCAGCAATTCGCGCCCCTCGTCCAGGCCCACCTGGATCAGCCGCGGTGACACCGGTCCGGACGTCGTGTGCAGCACCAGGTCAGCGACCCGGAACCGGCGGGCCAGGGGGCCTTGCTGCAGCGCCATGGACTGCGTGCGCTGGTGCGGGACCACCACGAGATGCCGCCACGTCCGGCCCGAGCGGATAAGGAGGGCAGTGCCGGTGGCGGTGAAACCGTTCCGCCGCCAGCCCAGGGGCGCCAACAGCCGGGCCCGGTGCGGGGTAGTGACGAAGCCGCCGTCGTCCGCCGCGGAACCCGCCGGGCCCCCGGAGCCTGCCGCGTCGGGAGGGCGGGCTGCGGAGCCGAGGCCGTGGACTCCGGCGGTGAAGACCGGCAACGGGTCCGGGGTGCCCGGGTCCGGCAGGACCAGGGAGAGCATTGTGAGCACCTGGGGGAAGGTTCCCACCGGCAGCAAAGTGGTCCGGGACGAGCCTCCGCCGTTTTCTCCCGCGGCGCCGTAACCGGCCACGTTGACCTCAATCCGGTACCAGCCAAGGAACCGCCAAAGCGGAGGCTGGCTCACGCGCAGGGCCTGGATCCGGCCCGGCGGCAGAGTCTGCGCCTGGGTGTCCAGCAGCCCGTAGCGCAACCGGATGCCGTCCGGCGAAATGGCCACGGTGAAGTTGTAGCCCCTGTTGATGGAGTTCCAGTACGCAGCCACCATGCCGAGCACGGCAGGAATCAGGAAGAGGTAGAAACTGCGGTTCTCGGTCGCAGCGGACAGCAGCACAGACGCTGCACCGCCGGCCACCACAACGACGCTTTGTTCGCTCAGGAGCAGGGAACCCACCAGGCGCCCCGGCGGGACGGTGAGCACTGCCTGTTCGGGTGCCTCCGAAGCCGGGGCCGCAGGGTCCTCGGCGGCCGGACCCGCGCCTGAGGCGCGGGCCAGGATTGTGGCCCTCAGCTGCCGCGCCTCATCCATACGGAGGTAGGCGAGTCGCATGGCGGACTCACCGGCGTCAGCTACCTCGAACTTGAGCTCGGCCAGCCCGAAAATCCGGGCCAGCAGCGGCTGCACAATATCAATGGCCTGGACCCGGTCCAGCCGGGCCTGCCGCTGCTGCTTGAAGAGGAACCCGGAATTGACCCGGACGTACCCCTCGGCCACCTGATAGCGGGTGAAATACCAGCTCAGGACATAACCCACGACGGTCAGCAACAGCACCACGCCGCCGCCGAGCAGCAGCCACGGGGCCCGGCCCGCGATCTGGTCATTGACGAGTGGGCCGCCCCGGAGGAGGCGTTCGAAGGTGTCCCGAAAGAAGAAGAATCCGATGGCGGCCAGCGCCACCCAGCCACGCACGAACGGCGAGGCCGGATGCACCCGCAGCCACGCGCCGTCGGGGGTTCCGGTCACAGTCCGGCCAACCGGGCTTCACCGCGCGCGGAAAGCTGTTCGCGGAGCCGGGCGCCTTCCGCGGCGGGCAGGCCCGGAATCAGGGCGTTGGTGCCGGCGGAGGCGGTGTGCAGTTTCAGGGTGCACAGTCCCAGGCTGCGTTCCACGGGGCCCGCGCCGATGTCCACGTACTGCATGCGGCCATAGGGGACCACAAGGATGCGCTGGAAGAAGATGCCGCGGCGGATCAGTAAGTCATCTTCCCGCTCCGCGTAGCCGATCGCCCGCACCTGGCGGGGAATGAGCAGGAGCCGCCACAGGGCCAGGACCAGCATGCCGGCCGGGACGGCGACGGCCAGCCACAGTGGAAAGGACGGCCACCAGCCGTTAACGACCAGCACGAGTGGCAGGCACAGGAGGGCGACGACGAGGATATTCGCCAGCGCCCAGCCGGCGATCCGCACGGTGACGTACTTCGGCGAGACGCGCCGCCAGGTGATGCCCGGGGGGTCAATCGCCTCGGTACGCATATTCGCCTTCCGCGTTGGGCTTGCGCTTTTCCTGGCGGCCCGGGGCCGATTCGCCCTCGCCGTCCTCGGGAGGGATCCGGCAGAACCGTTCCACGATCAAGCCCACCGCGATCATGACCAGACCGCCGCCGCCCATGGCCACGGCCTGCCAGGCAAGGCTTTGGTCGCTGCGCAGGTTCCAGAGTCGAAGCTGGTCGACGAAGATCCCGGCATGCCAGCCGAGCAGGACACTGCCGGTGTAGGCGCAGGCCTGGGCGAGGACCAGGGTCCAGGCGGCCAGGATCGGGTTGAGCAGTGTCTTCTTGTTGCCGTTGCGCCATCGCAGCACCCTGACCCCGAGCACGAGGGTCAGTACCACAATGACACCCATGGTGATGAGTCCCGTCAGCGGCAGGACGGGCGTGTTCAGGCTGTAACGGGTGGTCAACAGGGCGGCGAGCCAGCCCAGGACCCCCACGGCCAGCGCAATGATGAACAGCACCAGGGGGTTGGTCAGCTTCATCATTCCGCTGCTCCGGCCACACCGTGCAAGTTTTCGAAGCCGTCAAACGGGAGAAGGCCGGCGAAGTCCGGCGCCTTGACGGCGAGCTCGCTGACGCGTTCGCCGTCAAGTTCGGCCGCGGGGTCGATGAGCGACCAGGGGTAGAGGACGAACGCCCGCTGGGCTGCGCGCGGGTGGGGAAGGGTGAGCTCCGGGTCGGAACTGGCCAGCTCCCCGTAGGTGATGATGTCCACGTCGAGGGTGCGCGGGCCCCAGTGGACGTCGCGGACCCGGAGGTGCTTTTGTTCCACCGCGTGGCAGTGCTGGAGGAGCTCATGCGCCGTCAGCGTGGTGTCCACGGCGATCACCATGTTGAGGAAGTCCGGCTGGCCGGCCGGACCGCCCACTGCCTTGGTCTGGACAATCGGCGAGATGGCCAGGAGGCGGACTTCGGGCGGATCGACAATATCCGCGACGGCCGCCGAGAGGGTGTCGCTGCGGGCCCCCAGGTTGCTGCCGAGTGCGAGGACCGCCCGGGTGTAGCTCATGGCTGCTCCTGGCGGGTCCGCCGGACGCTGACGGAGACATCGCCGAACGCCACGTCGATCGGGGCTTTGGGTTTGTGCACCGTGATGCCCACCGCCGCGGCGACGGGGAATCTGGCCAGGATGTCCTCGGCGATCCGCACGGCCAGCGCCTCGATCAGGTTTACGGGTTCCCCCGTGATCCAGGCCCGGATGCAATCGGCCACTTCGCCGTAGTGCGCGGTGTCCAGCACGTCGTCGGACGCGGCCGCCCTGCTGAAATCCAGGTGCAGGACAGCGTCAACTACAAACGGCTGACCATTGCGCCGTTCGAAATCAAATACTCCGTGATGCCCGACGGCGGTAACGCCGCTCAACGTGATCTGGTCCATGGTGGGCTGCCGTTCAGACGACGGCGGCGGCTGAAGCCGCTGCCGGGGCCGCCACCCGGGCGGCGACTTTGACGGCGTCGAGGCTGGAACCGACGTCGTGGACCCGGACCGCCCAGGCGCCCCGGTAGGCACTGATGGCGGTCACCGCGGCGGTGGCGGCATCGCGTTCGGCGGGCGGAGCGGCCTTGCCGGCAACGGTCAAAAGGCTGCCGAGGAACCGCTTGCGGGAGGCGGCGACGAGGACCTTGTGCCCCATGGCCTGCAGCACTTCCAGGTGCGTGAGCAGTTCCCAGTTCTGCGCATCGGTCTTGGAAAAGCCCAGACCCGGGTCCACGATGATCTGCTCCGGGGTGACGCCGGCGGCGTAGAGCTTGTCGCGGATGCCGGTGAGCTCGGCGGCGACGTCCGCGGCGACGTCCGCGTAGTCGGTCAGCGTGTCCATGGTGCTGGCGTTGCCGCGGCGGTGGGTGAGGATGTAAGGGGCTTTGCTGCGGGCCGCGAGCTCGGCCATCTCAGGTTCCATGCCAAGCCCCGAGACGTCATTGATGATCGCGGCGCCGGCGTCCAGCGCTGCTGCCGCGGTGGACGCGTGGGTGGTGTCGATGCTGACCAGGGCGCCGGCTTTGACCAGTGCCGAGATCACGGGCAGGACGCGTCGCTGTTCTTCACCGGGCTCCACGTCCGTGGCGCCCGGGCGGGTGGATTCACCACCGACGTCGATAATGTCGGCGCCGGCGTAGAACATACGCAATCCGGCGGCAACAGCGGAGTCCGCGGTGGGGTGCTGGCCGCCGTCGCTGAAGGAGTCCGGGGTGACGTTCAGGATCCCCATCACAAGCGTCCGGTCCGTGGGCAGATCCTGAAACTTCGCCGCCGGCCGGGGCTTGCGCAGTACCGGCAGGGGCGAGGTCGCGGGGCCGGTTCCGGGAGCTGCAGCGAGGGAATCCATAGTCTGGGGTATTACCTTCCGATGATGAGGCTCATGGCCTCGGCGCGGGTGGCCGGGTCATGGAGTTGTCCGCGGACCGCGCTGGTGACTGTCCTGGCGCCGGGCTTGCGGATGCCCCGCATGGACATGCAGAGGTGTTCACATTCGACGACGACGATTGCGCCGCGCGGCTTGAGGTGTGTGACGAGGGCTTCGACGATCTGCGTGGTCAGACGTTCCTGGACCTGGGGGCGGCGGGCAAACAGGTCCACGAGCCGCGCCAGTTTGCTGAGCCCGGTGACTTTCCCGTCGTGGGAGGGAATGTACCCGACGTGGGCAACACCGTGGAACGGCACCAGGTGGTGCTCGCAGGTGGAGTAGAACGGGATGTCCTTGACCAGGACGAGTTCCTCGTGGTCCAGGTCGAAGGTGGTGGCCAGGATTTCCGCCGGGTCGTGGTGGAGTCCGGCAAACATCTCGGCGTAGGCCTTCGCCACCCTTTTCGGGGTGTCTACCAGGCCGCTGCGATCCGGGTCCTCGCCGATTGCGAGCAGGATTTCCCGAACAGCCGCCTGGATCCGGCTCTGGTCCACGGCGGCAGGGCCGGGGACGGACCCTCCCGCCACCGCAGCAGCGGTGGCGGGAGCGTCGTCGTCGTCATTGAAGAAAGAAGTCACTGCAGAAGCCTAGCCGGGATGGCCGTCAGGCCCGAGATCCGTTACACCGCCCTGGAACGGCTCCTGTCCGGTAACGACACCCTGGGCGTGCGGCGGGAAGGTATCCAGGGGCTCTTCAAGGCGGGCCTCCTTGGCTTCTTCCTGTGCCTCGCGTTCGGCCTTCTCCCGGCGGGACTCGACCGGCCCGACGTTCTGGATGGGGCGGGTCTCCTTGGACAGCCAGATCTCGCGGAAATCGCGCTTGCGGATGTGGGTGAAGACCTGGGCGATTTCGGCCTGGTTCAGCGTTTCGCGTTCCAGCAGTTCAAGGGCCAGCTGGTCCAGGACGTCACGGTTTTCAATCAGGATGGCGTAGGCCTCGTCGTGGGCACCCTCGATGAGGCGGCGGACTTCCTCATCGACGATGTACGCGATCTGGTCGGAGTAGTTGCGCTCGTGGCCGGCGTCGCGGCCCAGGAACGGTTCCCCGCCGCCCTGGCCGAGCCGCACCGCGCCGACGCGTTCGCTCATGCCGAACTCGGTGACCATTTTGCGGGCGATCCCGGTGGCTTTTTCGATGTCGTTGGACGCGCCGGTGGACGGGTCGTGGAAGACGAGCTCCTCCGCGACACGGCCGCCCATGGCGTAGGCCATCTGATCGAGCAGTTCGTTGCGGGTTACGGAGTATTTGTCGTTCTCCGGAACCACCATGGTGTAGCCCAGGGCGCGGCCGCGGGGCAGGATGGTGATCTTGGTGACCGGGGCCGAATTCCGCAGCGCGGCCGCCACCAGGGCGTGTCCGCCCTCGTGGTAGGCGGTCACTTTGCGCTCGTGCTCTTTCATGACGCGGCTGCGTTTCTGCGGGCCGGCCATGACACGGTCGATGGCCTCGTCAAGGGCGCGGTCATCGATCAGGTTGGCATTCGAGCGGGCCGTCAGCAGCGCCGCCTCGTTGAGGACGTTGGCCAGGTCCGCGCCGGTGTAGCCGGGGGTCTTCTTGGCCACGGCCTTGAGGTCCACTCCGGGAGCCATCGGTTTGCCCTTGGCGTGGACCTTGAGGATCTGGTCGCGGCCGATGAGGTCGGGGGCTTCGACCGAGATCTGCCGGTCGAAGCGGCCCGGCCGGAGCAGGGCCGGGTCGAGAACGTCGGGGCGGTTGGTGGCGGCGATCAGGATGACGTTGGTTTTAACGTCAAAGCCGTCCATTTCGACGAGCAGCTGGTTGAGGGTCTGTTCGCGCTCGTCGTTGCCGCCGCCGATGCCCGCACCGCGGTGGCGGCCGACGGCGTCGATCTCATCCACGAAGATGATGGCCGGTGCGTTGGCTTTGGCCTGTTCGAACAGGTCGCGGACGCGGGAGGCGCCGACGCCGACGAACATCTCGACGAAGTCCGAACCGGAGATGGAGAAGAACGGAACGCCGGCCTCACCGGCGACGGCGCGGGCCAGCAGGGTTTTGCCGGTACCGGGAGGTCCGTAGAGCAGCACGCCCTTGGGAATTTTGGCGCCTACAGCCTGGAACTTCGCCGGTTCCTGAAGGAATTCCTTGATTTCTTCGAGTTCCTCGACGGCCTCGTCAGCCCCGGCGACGTCGCCGAAGGTGACCTGTGGCATGTCCTTATTAACCAGCTTGGCTTTGGACTTGCCGAACTGCATGACCTTGGATCCGCCGCCCTGCATCCGAGAAAGCAGGAACCAAAAGAGGACGCCGAGTAGGAGTACCGGGATCAGGAGGGAGAACAGTCCGGCCAACCAGTTGCTCTCAACCGGCTGGTCGGTGTAGCCGCTCGGAGGGCGGGCGCCGGTGACGGCCTTAACGACGTCGGCGGCGCGGGCGTTGACGTAGTAGAACTGAATGTTCTTGCCCTTGTCCTGGCCGTCAACCTGCAGGTTATCCTTCAGGACCAAGTCCACACGGTTTTCCGCGTCGAAGATTTTGGCCTGTTCAACCTTGCCGCCGTCGGTCAGCAGCGCAAGTCCCTTGTCGGTGTCGATCCGGGCCGAACCGCCCGGGGACAGGGTGGCAAAGGCCAGCAGGAGCATGCCAATTACTACGACAATCCAGATGCCCGGGCCCTTGAAGAAACTCTTAGCTTTCATCTGTGCGGGGCAGGCCCCGTCCCTCCTGGTAGTGCTGCACGGCGACCGATCTGCGCGCGTGTGGTGCTGCGTCAGTGTCTAGCTATACACCGTCGCTGTAGCTCACGCACGGTGAAGTCCAAAAGTTCCCTGAGGGCGTAGCGGCGCCGGGCAGGACCGCCCTGGTGCTGGACCTGGGGGTCCTGTCCCGCCGTGCGCCGCGGCGGACCGCTACTCGTAGACGTGCGGCGCGAGGGTGCCCACGAAGTCCAGGTTGCGGTACTTCTCGGCGTAGTCCAGGCCGTACCCGACCACGAATTCGTTGGGGATGTCGTAGCCGACGTACTTGACGTCGATCTGGACTTTCGCGGCTGTGGGCTTGCGGAACGCGGTGCAGATTTCCACGGAGGCCGTGCCCCGGGATTCCAGGTTGGTCTTGAGCCAGGACAGGGTCAGCCCGGAGTCAATGATGTCTTCGACGATCAGGACATCCTTGCCCATGAGGTCGGTGTCGAGGTCCTTGAGGATGCGGACCACGCCGGAGGACTGCGTTCCGGACCCATAGGACGAGACGGCCATCCAGTCCATGGACACGTGGCTGTGAAGGGCGCGGGCGAGGTCGGCCATGACCATCACAGCGCCCTTAAGCACGCCGACGATCAGCAGATCGCGGCCTTCGTAGTCCTTGTCGATCTGGGCAGCGAGTTCGGTGATCCGGGACTGAATCTGCTCCTTGGAGTACAGAACATGCTTGAGATCTGACTGGACGTCGTTTGAATCCACCAATAACTCCTGTGTAGATGCGGGGGGCAACTATAATTTGGGCGGTTTTTGAGGCCGGAATACAAGCTTCCCACAGCGGGCCGCCTCGCGGGGAACACCGCCGGGGCCGGGCCGCCCTTCGGCGATGAGCTGCGCAAGGGAGAGCCGGTAGACACTGACGGCGCCGGGGAGCTCCACCGGGCCCGCGGACCCCTGCCGGCGGAGCAATGCTTCCGCGGCCAGCAGCCGCTGGTAGCTGGGCTGCTGGCCTCCGACGGCGGCCGCGGCCTTGGCGATGACGCGGAACCGGACGGCGGGCGCGAGCCCGCGGAGCGCGTCCTCGGGGAGGCTGATCGTGGCGCCGGAATGCTCCCGCAGCCCCAGATAGGCCTCCTGCGCCACGTCCTCGAGGTAATCGGCGTCGAGCTGCAGGATGGCGGCGGTCCGCGCGAGCGATTCGGCCACCCCCGGGCCGAGCTTGTCCTCAAGCAACGGCAGCACTTCGACGCGGGTCCGGGACCTCGCGAACGCCGGATCCGCGTTGCTCGGATCATGCCACGGATCCAGCCCTTCCGCCTCGCAGATAGCGAGGGTGTCCGCGCGGCGCAGCCCGAGAAACGGCCGCAGCAGGGGTCCGCGGGCCGGCCGCATGCCCGCCAGGGACCGCGTTCCGGAGCCGCGGGCCAGCCCCAGCAGCACCTGTTCTGCCTGGTCATCCAGGGTGTGGCCGAGCAGGATGGCGGCCGCCCCGGTGTCCGCGGCGGCGGCCTCCAGGGCCGCGTGCCGGGCGTCCCGCGCGGCGGCCTCCGGACCCATTCCCGTGGACGCGACCTCCACGGTCCTGAGCTGGACGGGCGCGAGGCCCAGGTCCCGCAGCGCTGCCACCGCAACGGCTGCGACGTCGGCGGAACCGGGCTGCAGCTGGTGGTCAACGACGGCGGCGCCCACGGAAAGGGGGTGACCGTCCACGTGCCCGCGGCGGGCGAAGTAGGCCGCGGCGGCGGCGAGGGCCAGCGAGTCGGGTCCGCCGCTGCAAGCCACCAGGATCCGTTCCGGGTAGCCTGCGTCGGCCAGCGCGTCCTGCACCATTTTCCGTGCTGTGCCGACGACGGGCGCGAGCCGGCCGGGCCGGCGTCGTCCGCGGGAGACGGGACTGGAGGTCACGGGATCTAGTGCCCCATCCGGTCGAGCCAGAGGCGGGAGTTGTGGATTTCGTTCTCGGTCGGAAGGTGCTCCGCTGACTCCCATACCTTGTTGAAACCCTCCATGCCGGCCACGTCCACCACTTCACGAACGAATTTTGACCCGTCGGTGTATTGGCGCATTTTGGCGTCGAGTCCGAGCAGGTTGCGGATGAATTTCTCGATCACGCCGCGGTCCGCAGACCGGGTATTGAAGCGCTGCCGGATGGTTTTAACGGACGGCACGATGCTCGCGTCCACCGCGTCCATCACCACGTTGGCGTGACCTTCGAGCAGGCTCATCAGAGCGGTCAGGCGGGAGATTGCCGCCTTCTCCTCGGGGTTTTGCAGCAGGTCAAGGACGGCGCCACGGCTGGGCGCGGCGCCGGAGGCGGTGCGGTCCTTGAGCGATTTCGCCGCCGCGGTGGCCCGTTCCATCAACGAGTCGACATTGCCGAGCAGCTGGCCGCTGAGGCTCTCGATCTCGTCCAGCATGTGGTGCCGCAACCAGGGAGCGGCGGCGAACTGCACCCGGTGGGTCTGTTCGTGGAGGCAGACCCAGAGCCGGAAATCCTCGGGTTCGACGTTGATCTCACGCTCAACCGAGAGGATGTTCGGAGCCACGAGAAGCAGGCGGCCGGCGGCCGGGGCTGTGGAGTCCTCGGCCAGGGCGGAGAAGGGGTCATACTGGCCCAGGACTTTGCTGGAGAGGAACGCCAGGATGGCGCCGAGCTGGCTGCCGGTGATGGCCCCACTGACGCTGGCCGCGCCGGGGTTGAGGGTGCCGCGGCGGCCCTCAACCATCTTTTCCATCGCAGGTTTGAGCATGACGGCAAAGCTCTGGGTGTTTGCCTTGGACCAGGAGGCCCGGTCCACCACCAGGACCGAGGAGTCGCGAAGGTCCCGGGCAGCCTCGAGTCCTGTGATGTCGTGGACGTGCGGCACGGAAATGTCCGCCATGAGCCGCAGGTTCTCCACCGCGGCGCCGATTTCGGCTGCTCCCAGGGTGGGCCCGGCCGGTGTCAGCCGTGCGGCGGTGGAAGCGGCAAGTTCCCAGTTGATCAGGGCTTGGGCTTGGACTGATGTCTCGCTGGCAGAGGACTCCATAGGCTCCATCAGATCACAGGGGACTGACAATCCGCCCTTAATTCGTCGGCTGGCGAACGGGCCAACCATGCCGGCCAATTCGACGGTTCCCTGCCGGCCGGACGTTCACAGACATCGAGTGCGCAGGGAACCGTCGAAACGGCGCAGCTTTAGCGGCAGCCGCAGCCTGCCAGGACGGAAGCGGTGCGGTCCAGCGCTGCCTTGTTGGCCGCGCCGGGGGTCAGGCCATTACCGAGAAAGGAAAACACCAGGAGCCGTCCGTCGGCGTCGACGACGTAGCCGCTCAGGGCGGTCACGGTGTTCAGCGTTCCGGTCTTGGCCCGGACCAGGCCCGCCCCGCGTGCGGTCGCCGCGTCGACATACCGGTCAGCGAGGGTTCCGGTGAGGCCGGCGATGGGAAACCCGGCCAGGCCGGCGCGCAGCCTGGCATCCGCGCCGGAGGTGATGGCCCGGACCACGCCGGCGAGCTGCCGGGCGGAGACCTGGTTGGCCAGCGCAAGTCCTGAGACGTCGGCAGCGCGGAGGGTGTCCGCGGGGATGTCGAGCTCCTCCAGCTGCTGCAGCACCGCCGCGACGGCGCCGTCGTTGCTGCCGGGTTTTCCGGCCGCGATCGCCGCCATCCGGCCGATGGTTTCGGCGAGGTAATTGTCCGAGGTCCGCAGCAACAGGTCCACTTGCTGGCCTACCGTGGCGGACTGGACCTCGGCCAGGACCGTGGCCGCGGCGCCGCCGGAATCCGTCGCGGCCGGCACCCTGACCACGCCGGGCGCCACCGTCAGCCCGGCGGGGGCGGCTGCGGCGGAGAGCTGGACGGAAAACGCCTCCGCGGCGCTCATCGCGGCGTCCGGGGGGCGGGGCCCGGTGGTCTTGGCGGGGTCGAAGCGGGCCGAGTTCAGGGCCAGCGGGAACAACGGCGCCATTTCGCCGGCGGCAACGTCCTCGAGGTTCCAGGCCGGGTTCAGGGCGGGCCCGGTGAAGAGGGAATCATCCAGTTGCACGCTCAGGGGCACCGAGACGCCGTCGTCCTTGAGGGCACGGACGGTAGCCTGCGCCAGGGTGGCGAGCCCGGCATGGCCGAGCACGGCGCCGGGCACCGATTCGCCGGAACCCAGGAGAACGTCACCACCGCCGGTGAGCACCACCGTTCCGGGGGCGGCACCCGCCACCGTCCGGGTGCTGAAGCGGCGCTCCGGGCCCAGCAGGCGCAGAGCCGCGGCGGCGGTGAGCAGTTTCATGTTCGAGGCGGGGACGCGGGGCGCGTCGCCGGAACGGTCGAAGAGCACCTCCCCGGTGGCGGCGTCCTGCACGACGCCGGTGAAGCTTCCGGCGCCGTCGGTCGTGAGGGTTTTGTTGAGCTGGGCAGCAAGGGGGCCCGGCGCCGGGACGGGGGCGGCGACGGCGAGCGGCTCGACGCCGGCCGGGGCGCCGCCGGGGCCGCCGCGGGGGTCCAGCGTGCTGGGAATCTGTTGCCAGGCCGGGGTGGCCGGCGCGGCGGAGCTGGAGGGCGCCGGGCTGAGGAAGCCCGGCGCGAGGGCGACGCCGGCGGGTAGGGCGAGCATCGCGGCCAGCAGTGCCGGGAACAGCCGTGGGAAGCTCCGCCGCAGCGGCCCGGCAACCGGGCCCGCGCCGGAGCGGCTTGTTCTGCGTCTCATGCTGCTATTGGTCCTTCGTCCTGAAATGTCCCCGCTAGTTCCTGAAACCTGGGCCGCTCGCTATATCCTCAATAGTAGTCGGCGGCACCGGCAGCATCTTGTGTGTGCCGCGCACCCCCGAACCGCGCACCCCTGAACTCGTCAAGGAGCAGCCCATGAAGCACGACGTGACCATCGAGATCCCCAAGGGATCCCGCGTTAAGTACGAAGTCGACCACGAAACGGGACGCGTCCGCCTGGACCGTGTCCTGTTCACCTCCATGCAGTACCCCACCCACTACGGGTTCTTCGAAAACACCCTGGGCGAAGACGGCGATCCGCTGGATGCACTGGTCCTTCTGCAGGACTTTGATCTGCACCCCGGCGTCATCGTCGAGTCGCGCCCCATCGGTGTGTTCAACATGACCGATGACGGCGGCGGCGATGCGAAGGTGCTCTGCGTCCCGGCCGACACCCGCTTCGATCACATCAATGAGATCAGCGACGTCAGCGAATTCTTGATCAAGGAGATCGAGCACTTCTTCACCCGCTACAAGGACCTGGAGCCGGGCAAGTGGGTCAAGGCCGAGGGCTGGGGCGACCGCGCAGCGGCCGAGGCCGAGCTTGAGGCGTCCATCAAGCGGTTCGTTCCCCACACGCACTAAGGTTCCTCACCACCGTTCCTCCACCACGCGGGGTCACCCACCGCCCATCCGTCCGACGGATCCGGGCCGTGCGTGATCCCGCGTCGGCATTTAAGTATGAAATCGTTGGCGTATGAACGACGTGCCTGCTTTCAATCCCCCCTGCGGTCCGGTCACCGGATGGCGGAACGTCCCGGTGGTGCGCGCCACCGGAATCCCCTATGCGACGGCGGGACGTTTCCAGCCGCCAACGGCTGCGCCGGACCGGACCGAAGTGCTGGCAGCCACATCACTTTCCCCCGCCTGCCCGCAGGCGCCGGTTCCGTTCCTGGATGACATTCTGGGCACCCGCTACGGGGAACTTCCCGGCAGCGAGGACTGCCAGCGGCTCTCGATCACCCTGCCGGCGGACCTAGGTGCGGACGAACGCCTTCCCGTGATGGTGTGGCTGCACGGCGGGTCCTACACCTCCGGCTCCGGGGACCTGGCGATCTTTGACCCTACGGCGCTGGTGGCCGAGAACCGGGTCATCGTGGTCTCCGTGACCTACCGCCTGGGCTTGTTCGGCTACCTGGCCACCGGCGCCGGCCGGCCGGCGAACCTCGGTCTGCTGGACCAGCTCGAGGCGTTCCGCTGGGTCCGGCGCAACATCAGCGCCTTCGGCGGCGACCCCCAAAACGTCACAGCCTTCGGGCAGTCCGCGGGCGGTGACGCCGTCGCGCACTTGATGGCAACGCCGGAAGCCCCCGACCTCTTCCGCCGTGCCATTATTCAGAGCGCACCGCTGGGCATCACCCGGGGACGGCAGAAGATGAGCGCCGCCATGGGCATCGCCGCGGAAAAGGTCACCGAAGACACTCCCGCGATGGACGTGGTGGAGGTCGAAGAACACGTGTCGCAGGTGGCCCGGAAGTTCGGGCTGATCGCGGCCATGCCGTTCGGCACCCAGTACGGGCACGCCCCCCTGCCGCCGGAGTCGGACATCGAGGAGGCCTGGAACGCCACCGCCCCCGGCATTGAAGTGCTGATCGGCCACACCTCCGAGGAGGCCCGGATGTTCCTGCCGCGCAACCCCGCCGTCAGCCGCCTGGCCAGGATCCCGGTGCTCGGCACCGCCGCCGTCCGCGCCATCAACTGGGGCGTGACCGAGGCGGTGTACGGCAGGGCTGCCAGGAAGTTCGCCCGGCGGCACGCCCGGGCCGGCGGCACAGCATACAGCTATGTGCTGTCCTGGGCCGCACCGGGAAATGTGTACGGTGCCGCGCACACCGTGGACCTGCCTTTGCTCTTCGGCAACGAAATCACGTGGGCAGGAGCCGGGCTGCTCAAGGGCGCCAGCTGGAAGGACATCGACGCGCAGGGCCGCGAGCTGCGCGCGATATGGGCCCGCTTCGCCTCCGGGGAGGCCCTGGCAAGCCGCGGCGGAATTCCCGGTACCCTGCGCTACCGGTCGGTCTAGGGCGAAGGAACGGCCGATCCCATGCCCGGGTCCCCTGATCCCCGGCGCCGTCAACCGGCGGGCCGACGGCCGTGAAGACCCTCGGTGTCGACCTCGCCGCGGCCACCAAAAAGACCGCGCCCCGCCGTCCTCGAATGGGGCGGGAGCGCCGCCCGCTTGACGCACCTGGCGCTCGACGTCGACGACAAGGAGATTGTGCGGCTCTTCGGCGTGAGCGACATGACCGGGATCGACTGCCCGGTCTGCGCCCCGGCGCCGGAGATGTCCGGGCCGCCCGGACCGAAGGCTGGATCCATCTGCCCCTCGGCGGCCTGTCCGCGCTCAGCGTCTCCGGGCCGGAGCCGCGCTCCCGGCCGCAGCGGCGCTCAGCCGCGGCTAAGGGTCCAGCCGCTGATCTCCGCGGCGTCCTCGCCGTGGACCCGGGTGTGGTTGTGCGCCCGGATCCGCCGGTCCTGCAGTGACTGGCGCAACAGCGAATGCCGTTCCGCCAGCCCCGGCACCCGGTCGATCGCGTCGATCGCCAGCTGGTAGCGGTCAATGCCGTTGAGCATCGCCATGTCGAACGGCGTCGTGGTGGTGCCCTCCTCCTTGTAGCCGCGCACGTGCAGGCCTTCCTGGTTGGTGCGGCGGTAGGCCAGCCGGTGAATCAGCGACGGGTAGCCGTGGTAAGCGAAAATGATCGGCCGGTCGGCAGTGAAGATGCCGTCGAAGTCCCGGGAAGTCAGGCCGTGCGGGTGTTCGGCGGCGTCCTGGAGCCGCATCAGGTCCACTACGTTCACCACCCGGATTTTCAGTCCCGGCGCGCCCTGCTTGAGCAGTTCCGCCGCTGCGACGGTTTCCACCGTGGGAACGTCCCCCGCGCAGGCCAGCACGACGTCGGGCTCTTCACCGGGGACCTCCGAACCGGCAAACTCCCAGATTCCCAGGCCGCGCTGGCAGTGGTGGGCGGCGTCAGCCGGTCCCAGCCAGGTGGGCGAGGGCTGCTTGCCGCTGACAACGATGTTGACGTAATCCCGTGACCGGAGGCAGTGCTCCATCACGGAGAGCAGGGTGTTGGCGTCCGGCGGCAGGTAGACGCGGATGACCTCGGACTTTTTGTTCACCGCGTGGTCTATGAAACCGGGGTCCTGGTGCGAGAAGCCGTTGTGGTCCTGCTGCCACACGTGCGAGGAGAGCACGTAGTTCAGCGAGGCCACGGGCCGGCGCCACGGCAGGTCCCGGGAGACTTTGAGCCACTTGGCATGCTGGTTGAACATCGAGTCGACGATGTGGATGAAGGCCTCATAGCAGCTGAAGACACCGTGCCGGCCGGTCAGCAGGTAGCCTTCCAGCCAGCCCTGGCAGAGGTGTTCGCTCAGAACCTCCATCACCCGCCCGGCGCGGGCCAGATGTTCGTCTACTTCTTCGATCCGGGACTGCCAGACCTTGTCCGTGACCTCATAGACATCCTGCAGCCGGTTGGAGGCGGTCTCGTCCGGACCGAACAGTCGGAATGACTCCGGGTTGAGAGCTATGACGTCCCGCAGCCAGGATCCCAGGGTGACCATGGCACTGACCCGCTCCGCGCCAGGCTGCGCGACTGGCACGGCGTAATCCTCGTACTTCGGCAGCTTCAGGTCGCGGAGCAGGACGCCGCCGTTCGCGAACGGCGTTGCACTCATCCGCAGTTCCCCGGCGGGGGCATTGGCCGCGACATCCGGCCGCAGGCGTCCGGCGTCGTCGAAGAGTTCCTCCGGTCGATAGGATTCGAGCCACTCCCCCAGCATTGCCAGGTGGTCGGGGTTGGTGCGCACCTCGGACAGCGGCACCTGGTGGCTGCGCCAGGTGCCTTCCACCTGCAGCCCGTCAACGGTTTTGGGGCCGGTCCAGCCCTTGGGCGAGCGCAGCACGATCATCGGCCACGCGACGGCGGCCGGATCCGCTCCGCCTGCCCGTTGCCCGGCCTGGATCGTCTGGATTTCGGCCAGGCAGCTGTCCAGGGCTGCGGCGAAATCCCGATGGGCTGCGGTGGTGTCCTTCGGATCCGTGACGGTCACGAAGTGCGGTTCGTGTCCGTAGCCGCGGATCAGCTGCCCCAGCTGCGCTTCGGGCATGCGCGCCAGGATTGTGGGGTTGGCAATTTTGTAGCCGTTCAGGTGCAGGATGGGCAGCACGGCGCCATCGTGCACCGGGTCCAGGAAGTTGTGCGAATGCCAACTCGCGGCCAGCGGCCCGGTTTCGGCCTCGCCGTCGCCGATCACGACGGCGGTAATCAGGTCCGGGTTGTCGAAGACGGAGCCGTACGCGTGGGCCAGGGCGTAGCCGAGCTCGCCGCCTTCGTTGATGGACCCCGGCGTCTCGGGGGCGGCGTGGCTGGGGATCCCGCCAGGGTAGGAGAACTGCCGGAAGAGCTCAGCAAGGCCCTCCCCGTCGGGGCCCACGTTGCTGTAGATCTCCGAGTACGTGCCCTCCAGCCAGGCATTGGCGACCACTGCGGGGCCGCCGTGGCCGGGCCCGGCAACGAACAGCATTTTCTGGCTGTCCCGGCGGATGACCCGGTTCAGGTGGGCATAGACAAAGTTCAGGCCGGGAGTGGTGCCCCAGTGGCCCAGCAGCCGCGACTTGGTGTCGGCGGCGCTCAGGGGGTCGCGCAACAGCGGGTTCGAGCGAAGATAGATCTGCCCCACGGCCAGGTAGTTCGCGGCCCGCCACCAACGGTCCACGAGATCCAGGTCCGCCGCGTCTATTCGGCCACCATTTGTGTCACTTTTCACTGCAGTTCTCGTTTCCCTCGGGCCGCCGTCGGTGGCGCAGCCTCCATCGCAACATCTCCCGGCAGTTAGGGCAACCCGGGGGGAGCCACTTCTGGGGCCGAAGCCTGGCTGCTGCGGGGGTTATCGGTGGCCCGGCCGTAGCCCTGCCCGCCAGGGAATGCGGCGGGACTGGGACATTTGCCACGCATTTACCAACGGGTAGTGTGGATTCAGAATGTTCACGCTGACCATCAACCAAACCGACAGCCGGCGCGACGGCGACTGCGTGCCGCAGCTCCTCAAGGACCTGCGGCACATTCCGGCGCGCCTCGATTTTGACCGCTCCGTGGAGGACGAGGTCCAGGGCATCGTGGACTGCCCACGCCAGGCTGTCGAAGCGGCGATGATTGCCCTGCGGACCGGCAGCTGGTACGTCGGCATCGGCGTCGGGCCCGTCAACGAGCCCCTGCCGAACCAGATCAAAGACGCCTCCGGCCACGGATTGATCTATGCCCGCCGCGCCGTCGACCGGCTCCGCAACGGCAAGGACCGCATTCCGGTGGCGGTGGAGGGCCCGCTGGCCGAGCTGGCAGCGGAGGCCGAGGCCGTGCTGCGCTTGCTGGGGCACATTGTGCACGACCGGAGCCCGGCGGAATGGCGGGTCCTGGACCTGCTGACCCCCGGCGTCCGCGGACAGCAGAAAACCGTCGCCGAAGAACTCGGAATCACCACCCAGGCGGTCAGCAAGGCCGTGGCCCGGGCGCAGTGGAACGAGGAACACGCGGCGCGGCCCGCCGCGGCCCGGCTTTTAGGCCTGATCCTCGAAGTGCGCTGACAGCACGCCCGACCGTTGACGGCCCGGCGGTTAGAGCAGCAGACTCCGCAGCACGTGGGCGGCGCCATCGTCAAAAACGGAGTGGGTAACCTCGTCCGCGGCGGCGATGACTTCCTGCGGCGCCTGGCCCATGGCGACGCCGCGGGCGGCCCAGGTCAGCATCTCAATGTCGTTGCGGCCGTCGCCGACGGCCACCGTACGGTGCGCCTCAATGCTCAGCCGGGCCCGGAGGTGCTCAAGTGCACTCGCTTTGGTCACCCCTGCGGCGGCGATGTCCAGCCATGCCGTCCACCCCACCGAATACGTAACACCGGCCAGGCCGATATGGCGGATGGCGGTGTTGAACTCCTCGGGGGTGTTCTCGGAACTGAAGACCACAACGCGCACGGCCGTGGCTTCGAGCATGGTCTGGAAGTCGACGCCGATGGCCTCGACACCGAAGCTGGCGTCCTGGAAACGCTCGGTGGAGAGAAAGTTTCCGTCCGCGTCTTCCAAGGCGTATTTGGCCGAGGGCAGCCGCTTGCGCAATGCCCGCAGCGCGGGGCCCGGATCGAAGGTCGCCTTGTGCACAACTTCGTAGCCGTCGGAAAGGCTGGGATCCAGCCTCAGGGTGACTCCGCCGTTGGAGCACACGGCGTAACCGTTTTCGATGCCGATGTGCTCAATGATGGGCAGGGTCGCGTTGAGCGATCGGCCGGTCGCGATGGTGACATGGTGTCCCGCTGCCACGACGTCCTGGGCGGCTTCCCGGACGGGAACGGACATGTGGCCGTCATGGTCCACCAGGGTGCCGTCGACGTCGAGCGCAACCATCAGCTTATGGGCTGCGGTGTTCGTGTTGTTTCGGTTGTTCTCTCGCCGGTCATCGTTGCCGGCGACTGAGGTTTCAGTCAATGTTGTCATCCAATAAGTAGAGCAGACACCCCCGGCCGCCGCTAGGACGCAGGCCACAGCGCACGGTGAATCCGGGGTGAACAGCTGTTGACGGCTCAGATGACGGGAAAGACCGTCATCCCGCCAAGGTATTTCTGCAGCGCCTGCGGAATGTTGACGGAGCCGTCCGGGTTCTGGTGGTGCTCCAGAATGGCCACGATCCAACGGGTGGTGGCCAGGGTGCCGTTAAGTGTGGCGACGGCCCGGGTGCCCTTCGATGCCCCGTCCCCGTTAAGCACACGTTCACGGATGTTCAGCCGGCGGGCCTGGAAGGTGGTGCAGTTGGAGGTCGAGGTCAGCTCACGGTAGGCGCCCTGCGTCGGAACCCAGGCCTCGCAGTCGAACTTGCGGGCTGCGGAGTTTCCGAGGTCCCCGGCAGCGGTATCAATTACCCGGTAGGGTAGTTCGCACTTGGCGAGCATCTCCTCTTCCCAGGCCAGCAGCCGGGCGTGCTCGGCCGCCGCCTCCTCGAGGGTGGTGTAGATGAACATCTCCACCTTGTTGAACTGATGCACGCGGATAATCCCGCGGGTGTCCTTGCCGTGCGAGCCGGCTTCCCGGCGGTAGCAGGAGCTCTGACCGGCGTAGCGGATGGGGCCGCCGGAGAGGTCCAGGATTTCGTCCGCGTGGTACCCGGCCAGCGCCACCTCAGAGGTGCCCACCAGGTACAGGTCGTCCTCGGCGAGCCGGTAGATTTCAGCGTCATGCTTGACGTCGAACCCGGTGCCCTGCATGGTTTCCGGCCGGACCAGGGTGGGGGTGATCATCGGCACGAAGCCGGCATCGATCGCCTGCTCCATGGCCATCTGCAGCAACGCCATTTCCAGCCGGGCGCCGGCACCGCGCAGGAAGTAGAACCGCGAACCAGAAACCTTGGCGCCGCGTTCCATGTCGATGGCGCCGATCAGCTCACCGATTTCCAAGTGGTCTTTGGGCTCGAAATCCGGGAATTCCCTGGGGGTGCCGACGGTTTTGACCACGATGTAGTCATCCTCGCCGCCTGCGGGCACACCGTCCTCGATGAGGTTGGGAATCCCGCGCAGGAGTTCCTCGTGGGCGGCCTGTGCGGTGTCTGCCTCCGCGGACGCGGCCTTGACCTCGCCTGCCAGGACCTTGACCTCCGCCAGCAGGGCTTGTTTCTCCTCGCCTTTGGCCTGCGCCACCTTCTTACCGAAGGCATTCTGCTCGGCCCTGAGGTTTTCAAAGCGGATGAGGGCGGCACGCCGGGACGAATCCGCGGAGATGATCGCGTCCACCACGGATTCGTCGGCACCGCGGGCGCGCTGGCTGGCCCGGAACTTATCCGGATTTTCGCTGAGGTCTTTTACATCGATCACCTGACAAGAGTATCCAATCCGGCCGCCGTTGCCGGGCAAACAGGCCCATGGCCAGCGGCGGGATAGTGTGGGAGCACCATGCGCGACTGGCTGCTCTATCTCGTTATCGCTGGAGTCCTGGCCTTTGCCCTCTCCAGTTGGTGGGGAGTGCGCAAGCTCAAAGCCCGGCACACCCGCAGCGCCGTGTGGGAGGAAACCCACAGCCCGGGCCTCGGCCAGCAGAAGGTGGCCGTGGTGATGAATCCGATCAAGTCCCGCTCGGACGAGGCCCGCGGCCTGATTGAGGATGCCTGCGCAGCTGCCGGTTGGATGCCGCCGCGGTTTTTTGACACCACCGCTGAGGACCCCGGTTTCTCGCAGGCGAGGGCAGCCGTGGAATACGGTGCCGACGTCGTCCTCGTGGGCGGCGGTGACGGCACCGTCAGGGTCGTAGCTGACATCCTTGCCGGCACGGACACCGCCATGGGCCTGATACCGCTCGGCACCGGAAACCTGCTGGCCCGTAATATCCATCTGGCGGTGGGTGACCTGCACGCAAATATCGAGACCGCGTTGTTCGGGCACCAGCGATTCATCGACACGGCCCGGATGCGGGTGGAGAATTCCCGGACCGGCACCTCAGCGGAACACACGTTCCTGGTCATTGCCGGCATTGGCATGGACGCAGAAGTGGTGGGGGACACCAGCGATGGACTCAAAAGAGCGGTGGGCTGGCTGGCTTACACCGAGGCCGGTGTGCGCCATCTTCCCGGCCGCCGCAAGAAGGTCTCCATCTCGCTGGACGGCCAGCCGCACCAGAGCCGGAAGATCCGCAGCGTGCTGTTCGCCAACTGCGGCCTGATCCCCGGCGGGATCGACTTCATACCTCAAGCCATGATCGACGACGGAATGCTCGACGTCGTGGTCATGAGCCCGCGCAGCGCGATTGGCTGGCTGGCGATGTACTGGAAGATTGTCCTTAAGCACAAGCGAAACCTGCCGGTGATGACGTATTACCGGTCGGGTCAGATCACCATCCGCTGCGCGGAACCAATGGCTACACAGGTGGACGGCGATCCCACCGGCGCCGCGACGAAGGTCACCGTCCAGGTGGCCCCCGGCTCGCTGCTCGTCCGGGTTAGGGACGGCAGCGAGGCGGTTTAGGCGCTGGCCTCGTTCTTCGCGTCGGCAGCCTTTTTTGCCTCGGCTGCGGCTTTGGCAGCGCGCGCCTCGGACTGCTCGCGGATCATTGCCTGCTCCTCTTCGAAGCGCAGCCGGTCTGCACGGTCGGCGTCGTCCCCGTCCCAGTCCTGATTGTCAGCGGTCGGCTTGGGATTCACGATCATTCCCTGGCCGTCATTTTCTAGGCTGGTATCTGCCATGACCTGCTCCTGCTCCCTCGGTTGAGGACTTCCCCAATATGGATCAGGCAAGCATACGCACAGTTTCAGAAGGGCGGAAGCGCCCCGTGTGGCTTTTGCCTACGCTGTGGGCGAAGCTTTCGTCAGATATTCCGGGACCACAGATGCTCCGGACAGTATGTCTTTGACCCAGGCATGCGCGGCCCGGAACGCCTGGTCCGAGGTGTGCGGCTCCACGACGGTCCGGTGTCCGTCGGCGCGGCCATAGGAACCCAGGAAGCGGGTGGCCGGGCTGATCCGGTGCAAACCTGCCAGGGCATCCGCCATCCGGGCGTCCGCGACGTGGCCGTCCGCGTCGATGCTGAAGAAGTAATGGCCCAGGTACTGGCCGGTGGGCCGGGACTCAATCCGGCTGAGGTTCACTCCGCGGGTGGCGAACTGGTCGAGGATTTCCATCAGCGCGCCCGGGCGGTCTTCCGGCAGGGGCACCACCACCGTGGTCTTGTCCGCGCCCGTTGGCTCCGGCAGTTGACCGGGCCGTCCGACCAACACAAAGCGGGTGACTGCCCCCGGGTTATCGCCGATGTCTTCCGCCAGCACGGTCAGGCCCGGCTGCTCGGCGGCCACGATCGGGGCGCAGATGGCGGCGTCGTAGTGGACGCCATCCTCCAGCAGTCCCATGGCCGCAGCTGCAGTGGAAGACCCCGGAACGTATTCCGCATCGGGAATGTTATTTTCGGCCCAGAGCCTGCACTGCGCCCAGGCGTGGCCATGGGTGGAAATCCGCCGGATGTCCTCGATCCGGATACCGGCCCGGGCCACCAGGACAAAACTGATCGGCACCAAGGCCTCGCGCAGGATCCGCAGTTCCTGTCCTGTGGCTATGGCATCGAGGGTGGCGGTGACGCCGCCCTCCACGGAGTTCTCGATGGGCACCATGGCTGCGTCGGCGGAACCGTCCCGGACCTTGTCCAGCGCCGCGTTGACGTTCGACGCGGGCACGCGGGTGGCTTCCGCCGCGTCTGGTACCTGCATCAGGGCCGCCTCGGTGAAGGTGCCCGCGGGTCCGAGAAAGGTGTAGGTGAGGGGTGAGGCGGGCATCGGCGCTTCTTTCTTTGACTACAGGATGACGGGCTTGAGTCCGTTGTCGGACACCAGCGGCATTCCGGCTTCCAGCCACTGGTCCATCCCACCGGCCACATTCAGGGCGGAATACCCCTGTCCGCAGAGCCACTGGGCAGCACGGAAAGAACGGCCGCCGGTGCGGCAAATAACGAAGAGATCCTCGTCCGGGTCCAGATCCTCGATCCGGGCGGGAAGCTGGTCCAATGGGATGTGCAGGGCTCCGGCGGCGTGCCCCGCCACCCACTCGTAGTCTTCGCGGACATCGAGGATTTTGGCCCCGTCAGGGATGTCGGAAACGGTCACGGTGTCGAAGTCGCTCATGGTCGTCCTTCCATGGAATGTTTGGCTCTGCCCTTAGCGTATCGCCAGCCGCCCGTGCCGCACCCTCGGCCGGCAGCACGTTACGCTGTGGGGATGGTGCACAGGAGACCCCCGGCTACTGATCCGCGCACCATCCCGGCAGCCCCCATCCGCCCGCGCCACCAGCGGACATGTTCCGCCGGGGAAGAGCCGGGGCCGCGGCGCCGTGCCTGAAATCCATGAACTTCCGGCCGTGGAGCTCCGGAACGCCCTGCGCAGGGGTGAGCTCTCCTCCCGGCAGGCGACTGCACACTATCTGGACCGGATTGCGGCGGAAAACCCGCATCTTGGCGCATTCATTACGGTCACAGCCGAGCAGGCCCTGCTGGCCGCGGCGGCTGCGGACGAAGCCCACGTCAGGTCCGCCCGCGAGGGAAGCGAACCGGCGCTGCTGCATGGAATGCCGGTCGCTTTCAAAGACCTTACGGACGTCGCCGGCGTCGTGACCTCGCACGGCAGCGCCGCCCTGGACCACAAGCCGGCGCTGACCGACAGCGCGATCGTCGGCCGGCTCAGGCAGGCGGGCGTGGTCTCGCTGGGAAAAACCCAGGTCCCGGAGTTCGGGCTCACGGCTTACAGCGAGAACCGGATCGCGCCGCCGTCGCGGAACCCGTATGCCCTCAGCCGCAGCTCGGGCGGGTCCACCGGCGGAAGCGCCGCTGCGGTGGCCGCCGGGCTGATTCCCTTCGCGCCCGGCTCCGACGGTGGCGGTTCGGTCCGCATTCCGGCCGCCGCCTGCGGACTGGTGGGGCTCAAACCGGGACGCGGCCTCGTCCCCGCCGGTGAAAGCACCGGCGACCCGGCCGGCCTGGTGGTGTCCGGGCCGCTGGCGCGATCCGCGGCGGACGCCGCCCTGCTCCTCGATGCGCTGGTCCCTGCCCCGCCCCGTAGTTCCGCTGCCCCCGCGGTCAGCTACCTAGCCCTGGCCGCGCAGCAACCGGCTAAACTCCGGATCGGCGTCACCCTGGCGAGCCCCTGGCAAAGGATCTTCCCGTTCACCCCGGAGCCCGAGGCACTCGATGCCCTCGCCGAGGGCATCCGCCTGCTCGAAGCGGCCGGCCACGAGACCGCGGACGCCGTCATTCACTACGACAACCGGTACCCGGCTGCCTTTACGACGGCGTGGACCGCCGCCGTCGGCGATGCCCGGATCGCGCCACAGCGTGAGGCGCTCCTGACCCCGCTGACCCGCACCTTCCGGCGCCGGGCCCAGCAACGCGGACCCGCGGCGCGGGCCGAAGCGCTGAGCTTCCTGCGCCAGTTCCAGCACGACACCATCGCCCAGTACGCTGCCTGGGATCTGATGCTTATGCCTGCGCTGGCCCAGACACCCCGCCCGGTGGGCTGGTTTACCGGAACGGCTCACGGGATCGGGTACTGGCCGGCGGCCGAATGGGCCGGGGACGCCGACGGCGACTACCGCAAGCAGTGCGAGTACGCACCGTGGTCGTCTCTGGTGAACGTCTGTGGACTGCCGGCAATCAGCATCCCGGTGCACTGGACCGGCGGGGCAAGGGGTGCCGGACTGCCGATGGGTGTGCAGCTGATCGGGCCGATGGGTTCCGAGGCGTTGTTGCTGCAGCTGGCCACGCAGCTGGGTTTCTAACCCCCGCCGCACGGTCAGCGGGTGAATTCGCGGGCCTGGGCCGCTACGGTTTAGCTGAGCAGGTCAGGACATGTCCAGTCTGGAACTTCCCGGACGGGAAACTTCCCATACGAGAGGGATCGATGAAGATCACCGGTGCAGTACTTGAGGAAATCGGCCGCCCGCGGCCGTTCGCGGACTCCAGGCCCATCACCATCTCCGAGTTGGAGTTGGCCGGTCCCGGACCCACCGAGATCCTGGTGAGGATCGAAGCCGCCGGCATCTGCCACTCGGACTTGAGCGTCGTGGACGGCAACCGGGTGCGTCCGGTGCCCATGCTGCTGGGCCATGAGGCTGCCGGACGCGTCGTCGAGGTGGGCCCGGAGGTCACGGACCTGGTGCCGGGCCAGCGCGTGGTGATGTCATTTCTGCCCCGCTGCGAAGAGTGCGAAAACTGCGCCGAAGACGGCCGGCTCCCCTGCACCGCGGGCTCCAAGAGCAACGGTGAAGGCACCCTCCTGCACGGGTCGATGCGGCTGAGCCGCGGCGGCGCTAACATCTACCACCACCTGGGGGTTTCGGGCTTCGCCACACACGCCGTCGTGGACCGCGCCTCTGCGGTGCCGGTGGGTGATGACATTCCGGCGGACATCGCCGCCGTCCTCGGCTGCGCCGTCCTGACCGGAGGCGGCGCTGTCCTCAACGCGGCCCGGCCCCGTCCCCAGGACAGCGTAATGGTCGTGGGGCTCGGCGGTGTCGGGATGGCCGCACTGATCACAGCCGTCTCCCAGGGGGTCTCGCGGATTGTCGCCGTGGACACGCTCGAGCAGAAACTCGAGCATGCGCGCCGCCTGGGCGCCCACGAGACTTACACCCCGCAGCAGGTTTTGGCGGATGGCGTCAAAGCCCGGTATGTGATCGAGTGCGCCGGAAACCCTCGGGCCTTCGAAACCGCGTTCGCCGCCACCGCGGTGGGCGGAACCACGATCACCGCCGGCCTGCCGCACCCGGACGCCCGGGCCCAGATCTCGCCGCTGACCGTCACCGCCGAGGCCAGGACCATCGTGGGCAGCTACCTCGGTTCTGCCGTGCCGGCCCGGGACATTCCGAAGTACGCGCAGCTCTGGCGGGAGGGCAAACTGCCCGTCGAGGAGCTGATCTCGGCGCGCATCGCGCTTGCGGACATCAACCAGGCCATGGACCAGCTGGCCGACGGGAAGGCGGTCCGCCAGGTCATCATGTTCGACGCCGGGTAGCGCGCCCGGCCCGGCGACACATTCCGGCGCTTGACTTGCTCCGGGGCGACGTCAATGTGACAATCCCGCGCCACACTGTCAGCATTAAGTAAATGAGCTCTACCCATCTCACCGATCCCCCCGCTCCAACGCCGGGCGATACGTCCTTTTTCGGCCATCCAAAGATGCTGGCCAGCCTCTTTTCCGTGGAAATGTGGGAGCGCTTCTCCTTCTACGGCATGCAGGGAATCCTGCTTTACTACATGTACTTCACGGCCGCCCAGGGCGGTCTGGAGATAGAGCAGGGGCTGGCCGCCAGCCTCGTCGGCGCCTACGGCGGCGGCGTGTACCTCTCCACGATCCTGGGTGCCTGGCTCGCTGACCGGCTCTTCGGTTCTGAAAAGGTGCTGTTTGGTTCCGCCGTCATGATCATGGCCGGACATATTGCCCTCGCCCTCGTGCCGGGCATTCCCGGTTTGATCGCCGGCCTGGTGCTGGTGGGCGTCGGTTCCGGCGGCCTGAAAGCCAACGCCACCGCCCTGGTGGGAAGCCTCTACCGGGAAAACGACGAACGCCGCGACGCCGGATTCTCCATCTTCTATATGGGCATCAACGCCGGCGCGCTCATCGGCCCCCTGGTCACCGGCTGGCTGCAGGTGAGCCAGGGGTTCCACTGGGGCTTCGGCGCTGCCGCCGTCGGCATGGCCGTGGGACTGGCCATCTACGCGATGGGCCGCAAGAACCTGCCAGAAGAAGCGCACCGGGTGCATAACCCGCTCCCCGCCGCCCAGCGCAGCAAGTACGGGCTGCGCTTCGCCGGCATCGCCGTGGTCATCGCCGTGCTGCTCGCCACCGGCATTGTCAACGCAGGCAACCTGGCCATGTCCATGGCGTACGCGGCAATCGCCGCGTCGGTTCTCTACTTTGCGCTGATCTTCAGCAGCAAGTTGGTTAACGGCACCGAACGCCGCCGGGTGGCAGCCTTCATCCCCTTATACGCCGCCTCGGCTGCCTTCTGGGCCCTGTTCCAGCAGCAATTCACATTTATCGCCGTGTACTCGGAGGAGAAGCTGGACCGTAACCTCTTCGGCTGGGAGATGCCGGCCGCCTGGGTCCAGTCGATCAACCCGGTGTTCATCATCATCTTCGCGGGTGTCCTGGCTGCCGTATGGACCCGGCTGGGCAACAGGCAGCCCGGTTCGGCACTGAAATTCTCGATCGGTCTCTTCGTGATGGGCCTCGCGTTCCTGGCGTTCATCCCGCTGACCGGCGCTGGCAAGACCCCGCTGCTGGCACTGGTCGGAATCCTGTTCCTGTTCACTCTGGCGGAACTGTTCCTGTCCCCCATCGGCTTGTCCGTGACCACCAAGCTGGCTCCGGAGGCCTTCCGCACCCAGATGGTGGCGCTGTTTTTCCTCTCCGTCTCATTGGGCACCACGCTGGCGGGCATCCTGGCCGGGCTGTACAACCCGCAGGATGAACTCCCGTATTTCATCGGCATCGGCGGCACGGCGATACTGCTGGCGGTCGGCCTCGCCGTGGCTTCGCCTGCCATCAAGAAGCTGATGGGCGGCGTACGCTGACCCGATGAGCTCCAGGCACCGCGCACCGGTTGCGTCCCGCGTCTACGTCCCCGCCGCGGGCGAGGCGTCCGACGTCGAGCAGATGCCGGCGGGCGATGTCACCGAAGGTGTGGTGCGGGTCGGCGGGACCATCCGCCGCCCGCACCAGCCGCAGTCCCTGGCCGTGGCCGCATACCTCGACTGGCTGGAGGACGCCGGGTTCGCCGGTTCCCCGCGCTTTCTGGGCCGGGACGCCGAGGGCAGGGACGCGCTGACCTTCCTGCCCGGGCAGTGCGCTGGTGCCGTCCCGGAGCTGTGGGTCCAGTCCGAGGAGCTGCTTGTCTCCGTCGCGCAGCTGCTGCGACGCCTGCACCAAGCCTCGGCCGGGTTCGCGCCGGCGGAGCACCCGTTTCCACCCCGGCCGGTCAGCCAGGATCCTGCCGAGTTGGTCTGCCATCTGGACGTCACCCCGCAAAACGTGGTGGTCCAGTGCGGCCGCGCCGCCGGCCTGGTGGACTTTGACCTCGCCGGGCCCACAACGGCCCTGAAGGATTCCTTCAACACCGCCATGCACTGGGTGCCGCTCCGGGATCCGGCCGACCACTGGCCTGGCTGGGAGGGAACGGACCCGTTCCGGCGGCTGCGGATCTTCGCCGACGCGTACGGCTGGACAGCCACACAACGCCGACGGGTGCCCGCCGCCGGAATTGCGGCGACGGCCCTGAGCTACCAGCGGATGGAACACAACGCCCAGGTTTTGGGCGGCGGCTGGGCCCGGATGTGGAACGAGGGCGTGGGCGGGCTCATCCTGCGCCGCCGCAGATGGCTGGAAGCCAACGCGGAAAAGCTGGCGGGCGTGCTGCTCGAGTAGGTGCCGGGGCGCGTTGATTGTTCAGCGGCTCACGGGTTCGACGGCGTCCAGCAGCCCCAGCTCCGATCGCCGCGGCATTCCCTCCCAATCGCCGGAGACCAGGCACGCGTACGCGCCGGTACGCACAGCCGTCAGTAGACGTTGCTGTACCGGTTGGCCGTCAAGCAGTTCGGCGAGGTACCCGCCGACAAAAGCATCCCCTGCCCCGACGGTGTCCACGGCCCGGACCGGAACGGCATTCTGGCGGTACTCCTGACCGCCGATGCGGGCCACGCAGCCTCGGGCGCCCAGCTTGATCACCACCTGCTCGGGGCCCAGCCCGGCAAGCCGGCGCGCCAGCTCGAACGGGTCGGCCGCGTCACCGACCACGATCGCTGCCTCGTCGTCGCCGGCAAACACGACGTCCGCCTGCCGGACCAACTCCTGGAAGGCGGCCGCCGCAGCATGTTGGGGCCACAGGGCTGAGCGGTAGTTAAGGTCAAAGGACACCAGGGTGCCGGCGGTCTTGGCACAGTCGATCGCGGCCTGCACCGCGGCCGCGGCGGAGGCGGAAAGCGCCGGAGTGATGCCGGTGACGTGCAGCAGGCGGGCGGCGGCGATTTTTCGCTCCGGAACGTGCTCCGGTGCGAGGGCCGCGCCCGCGCTGCCGGAGCGGTAGTACCAGACCTTGGCCGTTTCCGTGGTGCGCCGTTCCTTGATCATGAGCCCGGTGGGCGCCGCGGGGTCGCGGCTGCAGTCGACGTCGAGTCCTTCAGCGAGAAGTTCCCTCAGGACCAGGTCTCCCAGGCTGTCGGCGCCCACCCGGCCAACCCAGGTGACCGAGGTGCCGAGCCGCCGCAGGGCGATCGCCACGTTGCTTTCCGCGCCGCCAATGCCCAGCCGGAGGGACTCGGTGAACGCCAGCGGACCGGGGGTAGCCGCTTTCATCAGCGCCATCGTCTCGCCCAGGGTGACCACCTCACTGGGTGTGCCTGCAACAGTGCCGTCATTCACTTTGCGCTCCGGCTGCCGAGGGCCCCGGCCACCAGGGCGCTGACCCGCTTGGCCCGCCGGGTGAGCTCGCCGAGGTCACCGCCCTTGAAGGCGTCCCCGATGAGCGGTCCGCCCAGGCTGACGGCCAGTGCCCCGGCACGGATCCAGGCGGGCGCGTCCTCAATTGCCACGCCGCCGGAGGGGATGACCTGCAGTTCCGGGAACGGTCCCCGCAGCTGGGAAATGTAACCGGGCCCGACCGTGGACGCGGGAAAGACTTTGACGGCCGTGGCCCCGGACCGCCATCCGGCCAGCAGTTCCGTGGGCGTCAGGCCTCCCGGGTACACGGGTGTCCCGCGCTCGACGGCGGCGCGGACGATGCCGACGTCGGTCACCGGGGTGACGAGAAAGCGCGCCCCGGCGTCGATGGCCTGCCGCGCCTCGGCCTCCGTGGTGATGGTGCCGACGCCGATCTCGATGTCATGTCCAAAGCCGCTGATCAGCCCGGGCAGCAGTTCGAAGACCCCTGCCGTGCTCAAGGTCAGTTCGATGGACCGGACTCCGCCATGGGCGAGAGCGGCGATAACGGGTTCGTATTCACGGGCGTGACCGGCCCGCAGGACCGCCACCACGGGGTCCGCCAGCAGGATTCCGCTCGCGGCGGGCCGCCGGAGGGACTCCGTCCCGCTGCTCATGTCACTGCTCCCAGTTGCCATGGCACGAATTCTTCCTGTCCAAGATCGAGTTCTTCACTGACGGTTTGGGCTCCGGACGCCACGGCGAGGATGCGGGCGAAGATCTGCTCCCCCAGCTCCTGGACCGTTGCCTTCCCGTCGACAATGACCCCGCAATTGAGGTCAAGATCCTCGGGCATCCTGTTATAGAGCTCGGTGTTGGTGCCCAGTTTGATACTGGGCACGGGCTTGCAGCCGAACACGGAGCCGCGTCCGGTGGTAAAACACACCACGTTGGCGCCGCCGGCGACCAGCCCGGTGACGGACACCGGATCGTACCCGGGGGTGTCCATGAACACGAGCCCGGGGCTGGTCATCGGTTCCGCGTACGCGTAAACGGCGGACAGCTCGGCCTGGCCGGCCTTGGCCACCGCGCCCAGTGACTTCTCCAGGATGGTGGTCAGGCCGCCTGCCTTATTGCCAGGCGAAGGGTTGTTGTCCAGGCTTCCGCCGCCGGAGCTCGCGTAGTCCTGCCACCAGGCCAGCTGATCGAGCAGGCGCTGCCCGACCTCGGGTGCGACGGACCGGCGGGTCAGCAGGTGCTCGGCTCCAAAAACCTCGGGGGTCTCGGCGAGCGCCGACGTTCCACCGTAGGCGACCAGCATGTCCGAGGCGACCCCGAGTGCGGGGTTGGCCGTGATGCCGGAGTACCCGTCCGAGCCGCCGCAGTTCAGGCCGAGCACCAGCTCAGAAACATCAATCGGCTCGCGCTGCAGGGCGTTGATGGCCGGAAGCATTCCCTGGATCAGAGCCACCCCCGCTTTGACGGTGGCCCGGATGCCGCCGGAGTCCTGGATGGTGAGCCGCTCGATCAGCGCGGGCGCGGTTTCCGGGTCAAGGAAGCGCTCGGTCTGCAGCATCTCGCACCCCAGGCCGAGCACCAGCATGCCCGCGAAGTTCGGGTGCGCCGCGTAGCCGCGGAGGGTGCGGACCAGGACTTCTGCGCCTGCGCTGCCGAGCACCATGCCGCATCCGCTGCCGTGGGTCAGGGCGAAAACCCCGTCCACGTTGGGGAAATCGTCCAGGGCGCTGCCGCGGAACTGATCGGCGATCATCCGGGCCGTGCTGGCCGAGCAGTTGACGGAGGTCAGGATGCCGACGTAGTTGCGGGTGCCCGCCCTGCCGGTGACCCGGCGGTAGCCCTGGAAAGTGGGGCGCGGCCCGGGTGGCACCGGCGGAGTGATCCGGGCCGTGCCGAACTCGTAATCCTGGACCACCTCATCCATGCCGAGGTTGTGCGTGTGCACGTGGGCGCCGGGACGGATGTCAGTCAGAGCGCGGCCGATCGGCTGCCCGTATTTGCGAACCGGGGCGCCGGCCGCCACGAACTGCAGCGCGATCTTGTGTCCGCGCGGAATGGTGTCGCTGACCGTCAGTTCCAGTCCGGCACTCGCTGTTCCGGCACTGGCTGTTCCGGCACTGGCCAGGAGGGTTGTTCCGGCGGGGAGGTCGCGGGTGGCGACCCCTACGTCGTCCCCCGCGGCCAGCTTCAGCACGCAGGACTCAATGGGGAGGGCGGCGGCGGTGTTTACGGCGTTCACCAGTCGTGCACCGTCCCGTCCAGGAGGCGGGCAGCGGGCAGGTACGCCGGGGCGTACTCGTAGTCGGCGGCCAGCCCGTCGTCGTAGTCCACGCCCAGCCCGGGGCTGTCCCCGGGATGGAGCAGTCCGTCTCCGAAGGTGTAGCTGGTGCGGAAAACCTGCAGGGTCTCCTCGGAGTGCTTCATGTACTCCTGGATCCCGAAGTTGTGGATGGCCAGCCCCAGGTGCAGCTGCGCCGCCTGGCCCACAGGTGAGATGTCGGTGGGGCCGTGGAAACCGGACTTGATCTGGTAGATCGCGGCGAAATCCATGAGCTTGCGCAACGCCGTGATGCCGCCGGTGTGCGTGACGGCGGATCTCACGTAATCGATCAGCTGCTCGGTGATCAGCGTCTGGTAGTCATAGACGGTGTTGAAGACCTCACCGATTGCCAGCGGAGTGGTGGTCTGGGACCGGACCCGGCGCATGCCCTCCTGGTTTTCGCCCGGGGTGCAGTCCTCGAGCCAAAACAAGTCGTAGGGCTCCAGGCTTTTCCCCAGGGAGGCGGCCTGATTCGGCGTCATCCGGTGGTGGCCGTCGTGGAGCAGGATCAGCTCCGGGCCGAACTTCTCCCGGACCGCTGCGAACACACCGGGAACGTGCCGGAGGTAGGCGCGGGTGTCCCACAGTTCCTCCACCGGCTTTGGCAGACGCTTGGCCGGTTCGTAGTCGTACCGCTGCCCCGGGCGCTGGTCCCCTGCAACACCGTAGATTTGTCCCAGGCCGGGGACACCGGTCTGGATGCGGATTGCCTTGAAGCCCTGATCCAGATGGTTCTGGATCGATACGCACAGGGCGTCCAGGTCCGTGCCCGAGGCGTGACCGTAAGCCAGGCACCCGGTACGCGAGGCACCGCCCAGCAACTGGTACAGCGGGAGGCCGGCCACTTTTGCCTTGATGTCCCAGAGGGCGACGTCGACGGCGGCAATCGCGGCCATCGTGATCGGACCGCGGCGCCAATAGGCGCTCCGGTAGAGAAACTGCCAGGCGTCCTCAATCTTCGCCTCGTCGCGCCCGATCAGCAGCGGCACGACGTGTTCGGTGAGGTAGGCGCTGGCGGCCAGCTCGCGGCCGTTAACGGTGGCATCGCCTAGCCCCACCACGCCGTCCTCGGTGGTGATGCGCAGCGTGACGAAGTTCCGTCCCGGGCTGCTGATCAGGACCTCGGCTGAGCGTATTGTCATTGATGTTCCTTCCGGTATCAGCTGCGGGCCGCGTAGGACTGCAGGGGCAGGTTGTAGGTGAGGTCGACGGCGGTTTCCACGGCCTCGGCCATGCCCAGCCGCCCTTCGGCGACGAGGCGCGCCAGGTAGCCGGCGTCGATCCGGCGGGACAGGTCATGGCGGGCCGGGATGGACGCCAGCGCCCGGGTGTCGTCGACGAAGCCGCTCGTGTTGTAGAAACCGGCCGTCTCGACGGCCGACTCGCGGAAACGCCGCATCTGTTCCGGACTATCCAGGAACCACCATGGTGCTCCGAGCTTCATGGCGGGATAGCAACCGGCGAGGGGGGCAAGTTCCCGGGAGTAGACCGTTTCGTCTGTGGTGAACGCGATGAGGCGGAAGTCCTTGTTCATGCCGAAGCTCTCCAGCAGCGGCCGCAGTGAACGAGTGAACTCCACGCTGACCGGAATGTCGAAGCCCTTGTCCGGACCGTAGGAGTCATAGATGCCCTGGCAGTGGTTCCGCAGCACGCCGGGGTGCAGTTGCATCACCAGTCCGTCCTCGACGGACATCCGGGCCATTTCGTAGAGCATGTTGCCGGAGAAGGCCTGGGCCTCCTGGGTTGTCACCTCCCCGCGGGCCGCCGCGGCAAAGATGCGCTGCGCCTCCGCCTTCGGCAGCGGTGTGGTGTCCGCCAGCAGGTGGCCGTGGTCGGTGGCCCGGGCGCCGGCGTCGACGAACGCGGTGCGGCGCTGCCGGAGAGCGGCCAGGAAGCTGCCGTAGTCCGCCACCTCCACACCGGAGACCCCGGAGAGCATCCGGATTTCCTCCTGCCACCGGGGATGATCGACGTGCAGCAGCGAATCGGGACGGAACGTAGGGACAATCCGTCCGGGCCCAAGCTCATCGCTGAGTTTTCGGTGCGCGGTCAGGTCCGACAACGCCGAATCTGTGGTGGCCAGAATTTCCACGTTGAAGCGCTCAAGAATCGCCCGGGGCCGGAACGCTTCGGTTTGGAGCAGGGCCGAGAGCCGGTCGAACAAGGCGTCGGCGTTCTCTGCGGATGGCTGCAACGGCGTCTCAAAAACGACCGCCAGCTCGTGCTCCAGCCAATACCGGGTGGGCGTTCCGCGGAAAAGCTTCCAGTTCTCGCAAAACCGCCGCCAGATCAAGCGGGCGTCCTGTTCCGCCGAGGCACCATCGTGCCGGTCGGCCACACCCAGTTCAGCCGGGGTGTAGCCCTGGGAGACCAGCATGCGCACCAGGTAGTGGTCGGGAATCACGAGCAGTTCCGCCGGGTTCCCAAAAAAGTCGTTGTCCACGAACACGTCGGCCTCCACGTGGCCGTGCATGGAGACAATCGGCAGGGCCGCGACGGCGCCGTACAGCTCCCTGGCGATACTCCGCGTCGCCGGATCAGCGGGAAGGGCACGGTCGGGATCGATGGCCCACGCAGTGGAATAACTCATGAAATTTGCCTCTCCTATGAAACAAAATGCAACAAAATCGACGTTTGTACTCATTACCAATATGCACTTGGGTCTGTCATAAAGCAACGAAATCCCCCAATTTACGGCAAAACGCGGCAGTGGGCCGCGGACCACAAAGATTTGTTTGCGCAGACTGTTGACAGAACACTGCAAACGGTTGCAGGATGTGACGAACCGCACAATACCGCGGCTGGACGACGATGTTAGGTGAAGTACGCATGAAGGGATCCATTACGGTCCGGGACGTGGCAAAGGCGCTTGGCGTCTCGCCGTCGACGGTGTCCCGGGCGCTGTCAGCCTCGGATCTGGTGGCCCCCCGCACCCGCCAGCAGGTCGTGGACAAGGCACGGGAACTGGGCTACTCCCCCAACAATGCCGCCCGGGGACTCGCGACCGGCCGCAAGGGGACCCTGGGCCTGGTGGTGCCGGACCTGGAGAACCCCTATTTCGCCTCAGTCACCAAAGGGGTCCAGGCCAGAGCGCTTGCGGCCGGCTATTCCGTCTTCGTGGCCGATTCCGATGAGGACAGCCGGGTGGAGCGGGAACTGGTGGGCAAGCTCAAGCCGCAGGTCGACGGGCTCATCCTTTGTTCTTCCCGGATGCCCGACGCCGACCTGGCGTCGCTGCTGGGAGGGATTCCGGTTCTGCTGATCAACCGGCGGATGGAGGGCCTCCCGGACATCACTGTGAATGACCAGGAGATCGTCCGCCAGGCCCTGGAGCATCTCCACGCCTTGGGGCACCGGAAAGTCGGCTATGCCGGCGGCCCCACCGGGTCATGGTCGGACCAGCAACGCCGCCTGGGCATTGAACAAGCCGTTCCGGGCCTGCCCGGGCTTGAGGTGCTCTCCCTCGGCTCGTTCGCGCCGGTGTTCGGCGGCGGACAGTCTGCCGCCGATCTCGCCGTCGCCGCGGGTCTCACGGCCGTCCTGGCCTACAACGACCTCATGGCCCTGGGGATCATTGCCCGGTTGCACGCCCGCGGCATCAATGTACCGGACGAGATAAGCGTGGTGGGCATTGATGATATCAACGCTGCAACCCTCGTCTCCCCCGCCCTGACCACTGTCCGGGCGCCGCTGCGCAAGGTGGGCAGCGCCGCCGTCGACCGCCTTGTCGACAGCCTGGACCCGCACTCCGTCCCCCGCCCTGCCGAGAACCTTCCGATCGAAATCGTCGTCCGGCAGTCCACATCTGTAGTTCCCTCCGCTATCCGCGAGCGTCCGTCCGGCAATGTTGCCGGACGCAATGAAAGGAAGTCCCATGCGAGCATCTAGAAGAGTCCAGTGGGCAGCAACCCTCGGCGTGGCCGGGCTGCTGGCCACAGGTTGCGGCGCCCCGGGCAGCGACAACGCCGCCGCCTCGACGCTGTCAGCCGGCAGCGTCCCGGAGAAGCCTTCCAAGGCCGTCACTTTGAACATCCTCGACGTCGCCGGCAACAAGCAACTGACCGGCGCCATCTTCGAACAGTTCGCCAAGGACCATCCGGACGTCATCTCCGCAGTCACCTGGGAAACCGCCGGCGCTCCCGACATGGCCGGCAAGGTGAAAGCGCAGCAGCAGGCAGGCAATCTGAAAATCGACCTCGTGCTCACCGGCACGGACGGTCTGGCGGCCGGTATCAGCGAAAACCTTTTCGCCCCCATCGCCAAGGATTACAAGGACCGGCTGGGCAACATGGCCAACTATCAGGAGCCCGCCGCGGAGATGCAGAAGCTCGCCGAGGACCAGGGCGTCGCGTTGACCTATTATCCGTCGGGCCCCCTCCTCGAATACAACCCGGACAAGGTCCCCAACCCGCCCACCACCGCGGAAGAGCTCCTGACCTGGGCCAAGGAACACCCCGGCCGATTCGGCTACGCACGTCCGGCCAATTCCGGGCCGGGCAGGACCTTCCTCATGGGCCTGCCCTACATCCTCGGCGACTCCGACCCCAAGGATCCCGTCAATGGCTGGAGCAAGACGTGGGATTACTTGAAACAGCTCAACGAGTCCGTTTCCACTTACCCGACGGGCACCGGTGTCACCATGAACAACCTTAAGAACGGCACCTGGGACATGGCGGTGACAACCACCGGCTGGGACATCAACCCCCGCGCCCTGGGTCAGGTACCGGAGAACTTCAAGACCCAGGCCCTCGAGGGCTTCACATGGGTGACCGACGCGCAGTACGCGGCTGTGCCGAAGGGCGTCTCCGCCGACAAGATGTCCGCCATCCTCCAGGTGCTGCAGTATGCCCTGACACCGGAGCAGCAGGCCAAGACCTACGACACGGGCTATTTCTACCCGGGGCCGGCGGTCAAGGACGTGAGCGTCGATCTGGCGCCCCAGGAGAGCCAGGACGTCATCAAGAAGTTTGGCCGTCCCGAGTACGACGCACTGATCAAGGACAACCCGAAGGCAACGCCGATCGACGCCGCTGCGATCGTCAAAGCCTTTGACACCTGGGACACCCAGGTGGCGACCGGAAAGGTCGAACAGAAAAAGTGAGCATCCATGCGACGAGTTTCGAGACTCTCGAACTTGAGAATGTTGCCCGTTCGTTCGGAGGCCAGAATGCGCTCCGAGACCTCAACCTGTCGATCAGAAGCGGTGAATTCATTGCCTTGCTCGGCCCCTCAGGCTGCGGTAAGTCAACGGCCCTCAATTGTTTGGCCGGCCTGTTGCCCCTGACGGGCGGCCGCATCCTGATGGACGGGAAGCAGATCGACCAGCTTCCGCCGGAAAAGCGGGGATTCGGGATGGTGTTCCAAAACTACGCCCTCTTCCCCCACCTCACGGTGGAGAGGAACATCGCTTTCGGCCTTGAGATGCGGAACGTCCCGAAGGCGGAAATTCGCAAACGCGTGGCCGAAGCGATTGAGCTCGTGCAGCTGGGACCGCACGCCTCAAAGCTGCCCGGCCAGATGTCCGGCGGCCAGCAGCAGCGGGTCGCTATCGCCCGCGCCGTTGTGCTGCGCCCGCCGCTGGTGCTGATGGACGAACCGCTGTCGAACCTTGATGCGAAACTCCGGCTGGAAATGCGCACGGAAATCCGCCGCCTGCACCAGTCGCTGGGGCTGACCACGCTGTACGTGACGCACGACCAGGAGGAGGCGCTCTCCCTCGCTGACCGGCTGGTTGTGCTGCGCCTGGGCGAGGTGCAGCAAGTGGGTACCCCGCAGGAGCTTCACGAACATCCCATCAATTGGCACGTGGCGGACTTCATGGGGTACCGCAACCTGCTCACCGGCGTGGTGGAGCGGGTCCACGGCCAGGCAGTCACAGTGTCCGTCCTGGGAACCACAGTGACGGGCTCCACCAAGGATCCGCTCCATGCCGGCGACGCTGTCAAGGTGGGGCTGCGGCCGGAGGATTTTGACATTGCCCCCGCCGGAACCGCACCTGAGCACCTGGCGAGCATTGACGCCACGGTCGAAGTCGTCGAGTACCAGGGCCGCGAGTTCGCCGTCGAGGCCCGCGCCTCCGACGGTCAGGCCCTCCACGTGCGGACCGCACAGCATGTGGAGCCCGGCCAGCAAGTGACCCTTACCGCAGCCCACGACCGCGTGCTGGTCTTCCCTGCTGAATTGACGGCGGCACCCCGCCTCGTCCCGGAGCTTGAGGAGGCCGTGCTGTGACCATGACCGGGCAGAAGGCCAGCCCGGCTCCGGACGTTGCGGGCAGGCGCCCAGCGCTTTCCCACCGGTTGGCTGAGCGTGGCATTGACAAGCTGCTGCTGCTTCTGCTGCCGGCCCTGCTCTTCGCCCTGGTGCTCTTCGTCTACCCCTTCATCTACGGCCTGGGGCTTTCTTTCCAGCCAAAGACGGGCGGGCTGTTCGGCGCGTATGTGAAGTTTTTCACTGACCCGTCTGTCCGGGGCCTCGAGTCCATCTGGGTGACGCTCCAGCTTGCCGTCCCGGCCGCGTTAATCAATGTGCTGGCCTCGGTGCCGATCGCCTTCAAAATGCGCGGCAAATTCCGCGGCAAGCGGGCCCTGACCACGGTGCTGGTCATTCCCATCACCCTGGGTACAGTCCTGACCGCCGAAGGACTGCTGAATTTCTTCGGCCAGCGCGGCTGGCTGAACCGATTCCTGGGGCTTCTCGGGCTCGAACCCCTGCAGCTGGTCCAGAACTACTGGGGTGTGTTGTGGTCCCTGATCATCTCCGGATTTCCGTTCGCGTTCCTCCTCATCCTGTCCTACCTTTCTGGCATTGACCCGTCCCTGGAAGCTGCCGCGCGCACGCTCGGCGCTGACTGGAAACAGCGGTTCCGCCGCATTACCTTGCCGCTGCTGGCCCCGGGCCTGGCCATCACGTTCTGCCTGACGTTCGTTTTGGCTTTCAGCGTTTTCCCGTCCGCCATCCTGGTGGGTGACCCGTCGGGCTCCACCCGTGTTATCGCCTATGTCGCGTACAACGCCTGGGGCCAGCAGTTCGACTATCCGCTCGCGTCCGCGGCCGCCATCGTCATGGGCGGCGTCGAACTCGTTGTCATCGTCCTGGTGCTGATCTGGCGCTCACGGATGTACAAAGGATCCACTGGAGGTAAAGGCTGATGAGCCTCACGCTGAAACGAACCCCCGCGGCGGGGAATGCTCCGGCCGCTCCGGCCAAGCGGCGCCTGGCCGCCTCACCGGGAACCTTCCTGATCTGGGGAGGCATGGGGCTTTTCCTGATCCTGCTCCTCGGTGTCGTCTCCTCCGTGGTGGTGAACTCTTTCGCCAAGGAGTGGTTCGACACCTGGCTGCCCTCGGGCTACACCCCGACGTGGTACGCCGATGCCTGGAAGGAATATGACCTGGGCCAGGTGATCGGTACAACGCTGACGGTCTCCGTCGCCGTCGTCGGCATCTCCGTCCTGATTGGGGCGCCGGCCTCTTATGTTTTGGCCCGGCGGAGATTTCCCGGCAAAGGCATCCTGATGCTCATCTTCCTGTTGCCGATCATGATGCCGCCCATCACCTACGGCATCCCGCTGGCCACGTTGCTGACGTACTACCACCTGGCCCCGGGGCTGACGGGCGTAATCCTGGCGAACCTGGTCCCGTCCATCCCGTTCGTCATCCTGACCATGACGCCGTTCATCGAGCAGATCAACCCGTCGATCGAGTCAGCTGCCAGGATGTGCGGGGCCAACATGGTCCGGCTGTTCACGAAAATCCTGGCTCCCCTGCTGGTTCCCGGCATCCTCGCAGCAGCGGTCCTTGTCCTGGTCCGCACCGTGGGCATGTTTGAGTTGACCTTCCTGACGTCCGATTCCACCTCCGACACCCTGGTCGTGGCGCTGTTCACGGCCATGACCGGCGCCGGGATCCGCGCCCAGCAGTCAGTCGACGCGATGGCAGTGGTCTACATGCTGATGATGATGGTCCTGCTGGTGGTGGCCCTCAGGTTCGTCAATCCGACCCAGCTTGTGTCCCAGGTCCGGGAAGAATCCGACTGACCGCCGGGCTGCCCCCAGTGCCGCCCTCCCCGGCTGAAAGGCCAATGATGTCTGCTATCACCCTCACAGACCGCCTGTCGCTGGCCACGTTGGCTGCGGCGGCGGCACGCCCCGGCGTCTCCGGTCCTGCCGCGGATCCCCGCTCCTTGAGCACCGGCCTGGTCCACTTCGGCGTCGGCGCCTTCCACCGAGCGCACCAAGCCGTCTACACCGAGGACGCGGCCGCAGCTGAAGGCGACACCCGGTGGGGCATCCTTGGCGTCACGGGTCGTTCCGCGCGGGTGGCGGACCAGCTCCGGCCCCAGGATGGCCTTTACTCGGTGCTCACCAAGGCCGCTGACGCATCCTCGATACGGGTCATAGGCTCACTGCGCAACGTCGCGTACCCGGGGGCCGATTCCGAGGATGTGCTGCGGACGCTGGCCGCCGAAAGCGTCCAGCTGGCGTCCCTGACCATTACCGAAAAGGGCTACCCGCGGACGCTGAGCGGCGGCTTGGATCTCGAAAACCCGGGGGTGGCGGCGGACGTCGCATCGCTCCAGGCCGAGCTCGGGGGCCGGGATTTCGCCGGGGCCGCCCGCACCCCCCTCGGTCTGCTGGTCCGCGGACTGGCGCGGCGCTTCGCCACATCCGGGGCTCCGTTCGCGGTGGTGTGTTGTGACAACCTGATGTCCAACGGCCGCGTGACCCGGGGCCTGGTACTGGCCCTGGCGGAGGCAGCCCGGGCGGAGGCGCTGACGGACTGGCTTCGGACGTCGGTGACTTTCCCCTCCACCATGGTGGACCGGATCGTTCCGGCGACAACAGAGACAAATCGAAGCGAAGCTGAACGGATTCTCGGGGTCCGCGACGAGGGTCTGGTTGTGGCCGAACCATTCGGCCAGTGGGTCGTGGAAAACAGTTTCCTGGTCCCGCGCCCGCGCTGGGAGCGCGCCGGGGCAGTCCTGACCGACGACGTGGGCCCTTACGAAGTGGCCAAGCTGCGGATGTTGAACGCCACGCATTCGCTCCTCGCCTACCTGGGAGCCCTGCGCGGCTACGCCACGATCGCTGAGGCCGTGTGCGACGAGTCCCTCGCCGGTGCTGCCCGCGGCCTGCAGCGCGAGGACGTCATTCCGACGCTCACGCCACCGCCGGGGCTGGACCTTGAAGAGTATGGCGAAACGATTCTGACCCGCTTCGCGAACCCCAATTTGGGGCACACCACCATTCAGGTGGCGATGGACGGGTCCCAGAAACTGCCGGTCCGGGTGCTCGGCACGGTAGCGGACCGTCTGGCGGCCGGCGAGATGCCCCATTACGGGGCACTGCTCGTAGCGGCGTGGATGGTTTTCATCTATCGCGGGCACGATGTAAACGGCAAGCCGCTCGCCCTCGATGATCCCCTGGCAGTCACCCTGCGGGAGGCCGCGGCGGGCTCCGCCAATGGGCTGGCGGACAGGATACTGGGCCTGGACGCCATTTTCCCCGAGCAGGTTGCCGCGCACGACGGGTTCCGCCGGACCGTCTCCTCGGAGGTCGGCCGGCTCCTGGCAGAGGTCCCTTAGGACGTCGGCGGACGGAAGGGCCTACGCCCCGTAGCGCGTGGGGACGGAGCTGGTGCTGAGCGAAAACGCCACGGCGATGATGACAATGACCAGGATGGTCAGCGCTATCCCCACGTAACCCAGGACCAGTCCGGCGATGGCCATGCCCTTTCCCGACGGTTCGCGCCGAAGGGCCAGGTGCCCGAGGATGACCGCCGCGAGCTGGGGCAACAGGAATACGCCGAGTCCGATGAACGCGGCAATCCCGCAGCACAGGCTCGCGATGCTCAGGCCCTTAGGTTCCGGCGGCACCCCGTAATAGGCTGGCTGGCCGTACGCGTTGAACGGCCCGCCCGGCTGGCCGTACTGCGCCGGTACCCCGTACGGCTGCTCCCCGTAGGGGGGCTGGCTCTGCGCGCCGTCGGCCTGCTGGCCGTCGGTCTGCTGCGGCGCGCCGTACGTCTCTTCCGGCCGGACGGAACCGGGCTGGCGATACGGCGCACCGGGCTCCTGCCCGGGAATGAACGACGGCGGACGGTAGCCCTCCGGCGTCCCGTCCTTCTCCGGTTTCGGCTGGTCAGTCATAGCTTTCCCCCTCTGTAAGTCTTTCGATTCAGCCTACCGCCGCCGCGATCCGATGAGCAGGTGATTTGTTGCGTCACGAGGACCGGAATCGGCCGAAATCATGTCGCCGTCCCCACCGGTCTGGCATGCTGGTGCAATGGCTAGCCGCGCGGGCACTGTTGCCCAACCCCAGGACCTTGTTGATCTCACTGCGCTCCTTGATGCGTACTACGACGTTTCCCCGGATCTTGGTGACCCCGGGCAGCGGGTGGCCTTCGGCACGTCCGGGCACCGGGGCTCGAGCCTGAAGGCCTCCTTCAACGAACCCCACATCCTCGCCATCACCCAGGCGATCGTGGAGTACAGGGCAGGACAAGGCATCACCGGGCCGCTGTACCTCGCCAAGGACACCCACGCCCTGAGCGAGCCGGCCCAAAATTCCGCCCTGGAAGTGCTCGCGGCCAACGGTGTCAACGTGCTGATCGATGCCCGTCACGGCTACACGCCCACTCCCTCGCTGAGCCACGCGATTTTGACGCACAATAATAACTCCCCGGCCGGTGCCCCGCAGGCAGACGGCATCGTGGTGACCCCCAGCCACAACCCGCCCGGTGACGGCGGCTTCAAATACAACCCTCCGCACGGTGGCCCGGCCGACTCCGACGCCACGGGCTGGATCGCCAACCGGGCCAACGAACTCCTGGAAAACGGACTGCGCGGAATCAAGCGGATTCCCATCGCCGAGGCGCTGGGCGCGGACACCACGGGAAAGTTCGACTTCCTGAGCAGCTACGTGGACGACCTCCCCTCCGTCCTGGACCTCAATGCAATCCGTGAGGCGGGCGTCCGGATCGGCGCCGACCCGATGGGCGGCGCATCGGTGGACTACTGGGGTGAAATCGGCGAGCGGCACCACCTGAACCTCACGGTGGTCAACCCCACCGTGGACCCGCAGTGGGCCTTTATGACGCTTGACTGGGACGAGAAGATCCGGATGGACTGCTCCTCCCCGTCGGCGATGGCATCGCTGATCAACAGGATGGCTGCTGGTGCGGACGGATCCGCAGCCTTCGACATCGCTACCGGCAACGACGCCGACGCCGACCGTCATGGCATTGTCACCCCGTTTGTTGACGGACGGGGCGGGCTGATGAACCCCAATCACTACCTTGCCGTAGCGATTGACTATCTTTACCGACACCGGACCGGGTGGAACCCGCAGTCCGTGATCGGCAAGACCCTGGTGTCCTCCTCGATCATTGACCGCGTGGCGGAAAGCCTGGGCCGGAAGCTGGTTGAGGTGCCGGTCGGGTTCAAGTGGTTCGTGCCCGGGCTTCTGTCCGGCGAGGGGGCGTTCGGCGGCGAAGAATCCGCCGGCGCCTCGTTCAACAAGAAGGACGGCAGCGTGTGGACCACCGACAAGGACGGCATCCTGCTGGCCCTGCTGGCCTCGGAGATCACGGCAGTCACCGGCAAGTCGCCATCGCAGCTGTACAAGAACCTCACAGACCAGTTCGGCGACCCGGTCTACGCAAGGATCGACGCGGCGGCCACTCGGGAGCAGAAGGCAGCGCTCGGCAAGCTCGCCGCGTCGGATGTCACTGCCACGGAACTGGCAGGTGAAACCATCACCGCCAAGCTAACCGAAGCGCCGGGGAACGGCGCTTCGATCGGCGGACTCAAGGTGGTTACTGAAAATGCCTGGTTTGCGGCCCGCCCGTCCGGGACCGAGGACGTTTACAAGATCTATGCCGAGTCCTTCAAGGGCGCAGAGCACCTTAAGCAGGTCCAGGCCGAGGCGAAGGCGCTGGTGGACGGCATCATCTCCTAACGTCCGGCAGACCCCCGGTGGGGTGCCGGGGGTCTGCCGGGCGGTCTGCTTGGGCTGCCATCACCCGCCGGGCGCGGTCCAGAGCTTGAGGATGCGGCGCGTGGCATGGCTGCCGTCCGGGGCCATGTCCACCAGGGCGATCCGGTTCAGAACGAATTCGTCGCCTTCCCGGAGCCGGTTGCCGCCGCGATGGGACACATGCGGCCGGAAGCCCGCCAAGGTGTAGCCGGGTGTGGCAATCCGGCCGGGCAGATCCGCGACCATCCGCACGAGTGCCTCGTGCAATTCCTGCAGCGGTCCGCTCGGTTCAACCAGGCTGACCGGGATCAGGCCGGAGCGGCCAAACCCGGCCTCTGCGCCGGCGATGAGCCGGCTACCGAGGGCGGCGGAGGCGGGTCCGGCCGTAAGAACGGCAATCCGGTCAGCGAGGGGGTCAGCTTGCGCCGGCTCCCGGACCGGGGACCCTGCGGGGCCGGCGTCTTTGCCGGCAACGTCGAATCTTGCCAGGGTGATGTGCAGCGGCCACTCTTTCCGGTCAAACTCAAGTCCTTGAACGACCGGATCGAGAAAAGCCACCACCACCAGGTTGCGCATGGGGCAAGTCTGCCACGGCACCGGATACCGGGCCCCACAACCCTATGTTTACAGTGCCGAAGCGGGATAAAATAAGGAGCGGCCCCGGATGCGGCCTTGCGCTCAACCGCAGAATTGCGTCCCGAGTGCCTCCGGCCTGTCCCCCATGGTGCCGGAGGCACCTCCGCGGGTACACCGTGCCGGAGGCACCTCCGCGTCAGAGCGTGCGGACGACGTCCTCATAGGCAAACTTCGGCTTTGCCGGGCCCCAGGCGTCGGCAGCGGGCCGGCCGATGTTGACCACCAGGAAGCTCTTCTGGCTGCCGTCGGAAAAAAATGCCTTGTCGATGGCGGTGAAGTCCGCCCCCGTCATGGGTCCGGCGGAAAAGCCGAGAGAGCGGACGGCGAGGATGAAGTAGCCGGCCTGCAGGTGTGCGTTGTTGTTGCCGGTGGCGGCGGCGAGATCCGGGGCGGCGTCATACATGGCCTTGGGGGCGTTGTAGCCGGGCAGGAAGGCGTCCCACCGCTCGTGCCAGGATGTGTCGTAGCTGAGCACAGCAACAAGTGGCGCCGAGGCTGTCTTGGCGCGGTTGCCGTTGGCAAGGGTCTCCACCAAGGCGGCGCGGGCTTCTGCGGATCGAATGTAGGTGACGCGCAGCGGCTGGGAATTGAAGGCAGTGGGGCCGAACTTGGTGAGCTCGTAGATAGCCCGGGCCTGTTCATCCGTGACGTCGCCGGTGAAGCTGTTGGCGGTGCGGGCTTCGGTGAAGATGGCATCCACTGCGGCGGCGTCAATTATTGCTTCATCATGGGCGATTGTCACGGGAATCCCTTTCGCTGGCACGCCCGCCGGTCGGCGGGCACTCATTGCGTACAAATAGTTGCAACTTCAAGTTACAGGTTCTGCTTCCCGCAGCCTCCCGTGACCTTCGGCACGTCCGGCACTGTCCGCACTGGAGCGCTCCCGGCGAAGCATGCCGGAAACACCGGCGCGGTAAAGTTGCTCCGGAAGATTTCTTCCCGCCGCCACACATTCTCGAAAGGCCCGGCAATGAGCATGCTCGGAACCAAATGGAAGCTCCACGGCAACGGCAAATCGATCCGCCCCGGCGAAGTTGTGAAGCCGGATGAGCGTCTTGCCTGGCCGCTGACCATTGGCATCGGCATGCAGCACGTTGTGGCCATGTTCGGCGCCACCTTCCTGGTGCCGATCATTACCGGCATGCCGCCGGCCACCACGCTCTTCTTCTCCGGCATCGGCACCCTGCTGTTCCTGGTCATCACGAGGGGCCAGGTGCCGAGCTACCTCGGGTCAAGCTTCGCCTTTATTGCTCCGATCATGGCCTCTCAGCAGCAGTACGGCGTTGCCGGCGCACTGGGTGGCGTGGTGTTGGCCGGCGTCGGGCTGGCGGTCATCGGCGCGGTGGTGCAGAAATTCGGTGCCGGCTGGATCAACCGGCTGATGCCGCCCATCGTCACGGGCGCCATCGTCGGGCTGATTGGGCTCAACCTCGCACCGGCGGCCAAGAACAACTTCGATGCCGCCCCGATCACAGCCCTCATCACCCTGGCCACGATCATCGTTGTCAGCGTCTTTTTCCGGGGCATCCTGGGCCGGCTGAGCATCCTGGTGGGCGTGGTGCTCGGCTACCTCGTGGCGGTAATCCGCGGCGAAGTGGACTTCTCCAAGATGGACTCCGCCGCCTGGGTGGGGCTGCCGTTCTTTCAGACCCCCGAATTCCACCTTGGCGTTGTTGGGCTGTTCGTGCCGGTGGTCCTGGTCCTCGTGGCGGAGAACATCGGCCACGTGAAGTCTGTGTCCGCCATGACCGGCCAAAACCTCGACGGCGTCTCGGGCCGCGCGCTGATGGCCGACGGCGCTGCCACGGTGCTTGCGGGCCTGGGCGGCGGCTCCGGCACTACCACCTACGCGGAAAACATCGGCGTCATGGCCGCCACCAAGGTCTATTCCACGGCGGCCTACTGGGTGGCGGGTGTCTTTGCCGTGGTGCTGAGCTTCTCGCCCAAGTTCGGGGAACTGATCGCCACTGTCCCGGCCGGTGTGCTCGGCGGCGCGGCCACGATGCTGTACGGCATGATCGGCGTTCTGGGCGTCAAGATCTGGGTGCAGAACAAGGTGAACTTCTCCAATCCGATCAACCTGACCACGGCCGCCGTGGCGCTCATTGTCGGGATCGCCGACTACACCTGGACCATCGGCGACCTGAAATTCACCGGCATCGCACTCGGTTCCGCGGCGGCCCTGGTCATTTACCACGGCATGAAGGCCATCGCCAAGGTTCGGGGCACCGTTGCGGAGCCGGAAACGGAAAGCGTCGCCGCGGCTGCCGGCGCGAAGCGCCTGCCAAAGAACCGCCACTGAGCTTCCGCACGGCACAAGAAAGGCCGGGCCGCCCCCTTGAGTTCTAGCGGTCGTTGCAACACCCAGAATTTTTGGGAGTTGCAACGACCGTGTCGTCTTTAACGAAAGAACATGTCGGCCCGAGGAAATACACGCTGGAGCAGAGGGATGAGTTCTTCGTCGTCTTCGATCGGCTCAAGAGCACACGAGCGGCGGCCAGCGAGCTGGGACTAAACCCGGCCACTTGTGCCGGCTGGGTGCGTAAAGCCGGGCTGAAGAGCCAGGGCAAGCCGGGGGCGCGGCCTCACCGGGGCCGGGATGAGTACTTCCGGTTGCGCAAGACCGGTGTGAGTCGGCGGGAGGCGGCTGAGGCCGCCGGAGTGCATCTTAGGACAGCTGAGGAGTGGGATTATGGGATCCGTAAGTCCAATGGCCGACGCATTTACCCGGATGGGCGGGTGGTCGACTACAAACGTGGTGTGACCACTATGACCCCGCCCGCCCACACGACCGGAACGGTCCTCGCCCCTCCGATATCGGTATCGGCACTTGAGAAACTCCTCGATCCGCGGTTCCTCAGCGCGCAGGAGCGGGAGATGATTCGCGACCTGAAAGCCGCGGGTTCGTCGATGAGGGCGATCGCCCACGCGCTTGGCCGCTCGGCTTCAACGATCAGCCGCGAGCTGGGCCGAAATGCCGACGCCCTGCTGGGCTATCTGCCACACGGGGCGCATCGGAAAGCCGCTGCCCGGCGCGCACGGCCCAAGACGGCCAAGCTCGCTGGCGAGTCGGACCTGCGCGACTATGTGAAGGACAAACTGCTCATACGCTGGTCTCCGGAGCAGATCAGCCACACCCTGGTCGAAAAGTTCCCCGACCAACCGGAGATGCGTGTGAGTCCCGAGACGATTTATCAAGCCCTCTACGTTCAGGCGAGAGGCGGACTCAAACGCGAAATACAGGCCGCGCTGCGCACCGGTCGGACCCGCCGGAAACACCACCAGAGCGGGGAACAGCGCACCTCCCGGTTCGTGGACCCGATGGTCATGATATCCGAGCGTCCACCCGAGATCGAGGACCGCGCTGTGCCCGGCCATTGGGAGGGGGACCTCATCACCGGCGCCTACAACCAGTCCGCGATCGGAACCCTGGTCGAACGCACCACCCGCTACGTGATGCTCGTCCACCTACCCGGCGACCACACCGCCGAAACCGTCCGGGACGGGCTCATCAACACCATGTCTACCTTGCCGGCCCACCTTAGAGGCTCCCTCACCTGGGACCAAGGGGCCGAAATGGCCGCCCACAAGTCCTTCACCCTGGCCACCGACATGCAGGTCTACTTCTGCGACCCGGCCAGCCCCTGGCAGCGCGGTTCAAATGAGAACACTGTGAGTATGGAGGTAGCCCGGGAAGGGCTGATCCGGAAGGGTGGGTGTCGGCAGCGAAGAGTGACTCCCGAGAATACTGGCCGCGAGTG